>CAYXCP010000056.1:0-3886 GCA_964463455.1 uncultured Gammaproteobacteria bacterium | reverse complement strand
TGAAGAGATCCTATCATGGCAGTATATTCTTCACCACCGCATATATGCTACAAATCGCTATTTATATCGTATCGAAATCGTTGTCAGAACAGTCTCTGAGCCATCTTTTGCTGATATGTCATAAAACTGCCACGAACCATTGGTGAGCGTCGTTGAAATAATAGTGCCAAATTTCACATCTTTTGCAAACTCTGAGAATGTATCATAACTGTCTCCCTTTGCATGGATTACATCTTTATATATAACCGTATTCTTGTCATCAAGTAACCTCACATGGAGAACCCCTTCAAAGAACCCTTTCATTTTACCCGCAATATGAACAGAAGCGCCTTTCATTATCTGATTGCGAAGAGGTGAATAGATTACCAGTTTATCGGGAACAGTAATGATATCAAAGGTAACTGGTACGCTTTGAATTAAGCGTGATTTGTTACCTTCATCTGTCGGATATACCACAACCTTGCCGACAAAAGTTGACAATGCTTCGGTAATAGACACTGTCTTGGTCCAGCTAGGTAATGCTTCAGTGTGCGTGATTGCGAGTACTTTATTATTAACATCAACTACTTCAATCGTGAGATCTCCTGAATACTCTGAAGCTTCTCCACTTACAGTAACTGTTCCTTCTATCACATCCTTTGGACGTGGACTTACAACACGTATATACGTACCTGAGGTATGTGGCTTAGAAGAGGTTATAAGTATATTATCTTTAAAGAAAAGAGGTTTCCGGATTGACGAAAAAAAGACAGCTATGGTTAAAACAATAAAAAGCAAAAAACCAACGATGAGATATATTTTTGACATATATGTAATGCTTGATTATAATGGTCTCTAATCACCATGAGAGGCCATGCGTAAGACGGGAATGCTTACGATAATGCCTCTCTTTTTTTGTATTCGAGTTTACGTTTGAGAGAATTCATAAAAATAGTTTTTTTACTGAACGGTCGTAATAACGATGAGTATTTATATCTGTTAGGAATAATCAGATTCTTGAGTTTTCCCTGTTGTTCCAGATATTCTACTAAACAGAAAAAATCTCCGTCTCCGGTGACTATTACCGCTCCATCATAGTGTGGAAATTCGATCATGGTATGCAGTACCAGTTCGGCATCTACATTTCCTTTAACTTTATCATCAGGCAGAGACTGTGTTGGTTTAAATATGATCGTATATCCCGCTTTCTGTAGAAACGTGTACAGATCTGTATTCTCTTCCATGTACCCTATAAAAAGAAACGCTTTTTTTACTTTATATTTATCATGTAGGTATATTCTGAAGCGCAGAAAATCGAGCGTCCATGAAAGATTACGAATGGATAGATTGAGATTCTGACTATCGATAAATGCGTAGATAGTATTATGTTTCATATCCTACTCTTATTATACGTCAGAATGTTATGTAGTACGAACGTGCTTACTAAATGCATGAAACAACGTGTCAGTCACCCCATTCATTGCCTCCGGATGACATTGCAGACTGAAACAGAAATATGCTGGATCTGTATGCTCGAGTAGTTCAATAACACCCTCAGGTGACCTGCCTGCAACATGTAGATCGATACCAGGTGTACGTACTGCTTGATGATGTGCCGTGTTCACGTGGATTCTGTTTTTGCCGATAATATGGTAAATCCGAGACGATTCTTCGATGATGACATCATGACCCGGTTTCGTGAGAAGATCATTATAGCTAGTTGCACTATGTGTTTCATTATCTACATCGAGATGTTGTATGAGATCGCCGCCCGATGCTATTGCAAGCGCCTGGTGCCCTCTACAAATCCCTACATAAGGTTTCTTATCGTGTAATGCTCTCTTTATAATACGAAGTTCGAGTTCATCTCTACGCGGTTCAGATACTGTAGTTTTCTCCTCGGTCTTTTTTCCATAATGAGAGGGATCAATGTCACTGCCTCCCATACATAGTACGCCCCCGCACTCATGGTACAAGGCTTCAACTATTGCGTCGGGAAATAGTGATGAAACGAAAATGGGAGTAATCCCAACAGATACGAGTTTATTAATATACGTTTCGCGCGCAAAATGCATGGCCACATGCTGGCCGGGAATGGTATATTCCGCAAGAGGTACTAATACTTTTTTCATAGTAGCTTATGAATTGTTAGATCCAGGACACATCGTGTCCTGGATCTATGTGTACTACGGTGTACGACGCTGACGATACAGCTCGTACATAAGGACCAGAAAAACACAGATTACAGCTGTGGGTAGTAGAGGAAGCACTACCCCTATAATCCCCAGAAGCAGCCGGCCGACAAAGAATCCTGCTATAAAGAACAGGACATGTGCAATAGCTTTTTGCATTGTGTTGATAGCTCCTTTCGTATTATAGTACCTTGTAATTATATCATAACACGCAACATATTATAGGTTTTACTCGTGTGCAAGCTAATAGTACGAATTCCAGGTACTGTCTTCGCGCTCGTCGCCACCGATAAAGCGAGATCTGACAGATTCATTTCTACGACCGAAGATAAAGCGTCGTTTTGTATAGGTAATATATAACCTGTCGCGTGCACGGGTAATACCTACATAGAATAATCTGCGTTCCTCCTCTAATTGATAGATGTCTTCTACTGATCGTGAGTGGGGCAGTATCCCTTCTTCCAGTCCTGCGATAAATACGAATGGAAATTCCAGACCTTTTGCCTGATGAAGCGTCATAAGTCTCACACCCTCACGCGAATTTCCTTTTCGCTCTCCTTCAAAATATTCAGACTCGACAAGCGCTACCTGCTCAAGAAACTGTACGACATCAGGAAAATTCAGAGCGACAGATTTAAGTTCCTTTATATTTTCTAAACGCTGGAAATCTTCTTCTTCATGGGGATCATAAGTATCCAGATATCCTGTGGTAGTGAATATCTGCTCCATAAGATCTGCGGTCGCTATCTGCTTATAATGTTCACCTATCCGGGTATACAATTCTTTAAATTTTGTGAAGCGGCCTTTTCCGAGTTTCTTGATGCGATCAAGTGAAACTTCATCCGTAGGCATAATAAAAAGTCGGAGATATGACAAAATGTCTTTGATTTCTTTGCGTTCATAAAATCGGGTTCCTCCGATGAGCGTATAGGGAATGCCATAATGGAGGAATGCCTCTTCAAGTACGCGTGATTGCGCATTCGTTCGATATAGTACGGCAAATGATGTAAGAGGAAGCACACTACTTTTGTTATTCTCAATCTGCTGTGCAGTATAAATAGCCTCATCCTGCTCGTTCTCTGCTTTGTAGTAAATGATATCTTCACCTTTGTTATTTTCAGTAAATAGATGAAGTACTGGATGTGTCTGATTCTGTGAAATTGTCTCGTAGGCAAAATCGAGAATCTTCTGCGAACTCCGATAGTTCTGTTCCAGATGGAATGTTTGAGCATCTGGAAAATCATCCTGGAACTTTTCAAGGTTGCGGATGTCAGCCCCTCGCCAGGAATAAATACTCTGCGAGAAATCGCCCACAACAGTAATATTTTTGTATTTTGATGCAAGTAATTTTGTCAGTGCGTATTGTGCCACATTGGTGTCCTGAAATTCGTCTACCATTAAGTATCTAAAACGATCCTGATACTTATCAAGCACAGCAGGGTGCTCTACAAATAACTGAGTTGCTTTCATGATCAGATCATCAAAATCGAGTGCATGATTTTTTGCGAGTTCTTTCTGATACTGAGTATAGACTTCTGCAACTGCTGCCGCACCATAATCGGCAAAAACATCGAGATATCGCTCAGGTCCGACCAGAATATTTTTGGCCGCCGAAATTCTGTTCAGAAAATAAGATGGTGTATAGCGTTTGCTGTCAGTCTTTTTAAGAATATTCTTGATGATAGTTGATTGATCTGAATCATCGTATATCGAGA
>CAYXCP010000055.1:0-7439 GCA_964463455.1 uncultured Gammaproteobacteria bacterium | reverse complement strand
TTACTTTCATAAGTACGAATATTATACTGGAAAATAAGTTGTCGGCCACAAAATATTTAATAGACGTGAGTGAAGATATCTTTTTTCGCGAAGCCCTGCCTGCCGGCAGGCAGGTTGGGTACTCCCACTGCTTTGCAGAAAAAACGGTATCGAACTCACGTCTATACAGGTTTGACCCTGTACTTCGTTTAGAAGAGGATATAGTATACTGATAGGGTGAGAATTACCAACAAGAACATTTTCTGGATATATCTTTCATTCTTCTTCCTTCTCTCCTTATGGTTTCATAAAGACGTCCTCTTTAATTTTTATAATTACGGCCGCCATTGGGACTGGACCTTTTATCCGATCTCAGGACTATACAAACACTATATTGAAGACTTTTTTACCGCTATAAAACCAAACTCACTTGGATATGTCGATATTCTGAGTGTGAGTATCGGTGAGTTTACGACGAAATTTGTCATTTATATACTTTCGCAGTTAAGCATGCGACTGCTCCAGACGCCCGTTAGCGTTCCTGTACTCAATAAAATTGTAGTATTTATATTACTGCCTTTGGTTAGCACACTCGGCATGTGGCATCTGTGTAAACGAACATTGCATGAAATATATCATACGGATAAACGTTTTTTTCTCATAGTTGCAGCGTTTGCTAATATCGTCTATACATTTTCTCTTGTCCTTATTTTTGATCTTCATGGTGGTGCTTTAAACAGACAGCTTAGTTCTGCGATTTTTCCCTGGTTTTTTCTGGTGCTGTACGATTATTATGAATCTACGGCTCATAAATACATCGACTACCACGTCATATTGATGGGTCTTCTGTTTGTAGTATTTGATATCTCAAATATTTTTTTTGCAGGGGTACTTATTGTCATAGCCACATTTCTGAAGCGTATCCCATGGAAGTTTAAGATTTCCCACATTGTGGTACTTGGTATTTTTGTCATAGGGGTAAATGCGTTCTGGCTTCAGGGATTATTTATAGGAAATTCCATAGATAAAACGGAGATACTTAAAGAACGAAAAACTGATTACAATGTTCTCGCAAACTACTCTGTCCCATATCGTGACATTCTTACTATGCTCAATACGCCACATAATCTGGCGAATGCAACGTTTTCGCACAATATCCTTAAATATGTTCCTTTCGTTTCTGTCTATGTAATCATGTGCCTGCTCCTTATAAATAATCAGATCTTCAAACGGAGAAAAAGACTTGCGCTGTTTATCCTGATTTCCTATTTGTTTACAACAATACTCGTAACAGGAGTGTTCAGCATAGGCCGTATATATACGGTTCTGTATTCGATAAGTATTCTCGGGTTCATACGGAGTTCTGTACGATATATGCCGAATCTGGCCATATTTACCGTACTTGTACTTATCATTGTCTTAAAAATATCAACATTGAAAAAAGAATCTATATCAGGAAAATATCATGCGATGTTTTTTGTTCCTCTTGCTCTCTGGACATTATTTCTAGTGATGAATGGACACATGATATCACTCGTGATGACGAATGTTGTGAAAGATGCTGATACGAACCACGAAATCGGCGCGCTATATAAATATGATACGAGAGTTTTCAGGAAAACCGATCAGGATGAGCTTCTTTATAACATCATTCCGGTACCATCATGGTTTAGTCCTGTTTTTATAGATAATGTGTATCCGACTACGTCGCAGGGGAGTGACACAGATAATGCATATCTTTCGAAAGGATCAATCATGACATACGGACTGCCCACATTCTCATCTGAATTCCTCGAGATGTTTATTAATGCCAAAGTAAAACCATTCTTTTTTGCTATAACAAATACACGAAATCTGTGGTTCAAAAATCAGAAAACAGTTCCTCAGCTTACAGAAAATTTATATTTCAACAAAAACTGGGCTTTCGCGACACTCGGAGATAGTCAGCAAATGAAAAATGCATATAAACAACATGATTTATTCACTATTGAGGACGGTTATTTTCTCCCACGCGTTTATTCTCCAGATACCGTTATTAAAACATCTAAACCTCTCCTGTATATGCCAGCATTAATCGATATGTATGGTGATCATATGCGAACCTCATTTATTTTCTCTGGTCAGAATAATGCCACGAGCACTTCAGAAGATAGCATTGTGAAATATCCAAATGCGCCCGTGCTAGAGTTTAAACAGATTACTCCTTCAAAGTACCGTGTGCGCATTCACGGCGGTTCCGTTACCGTTCCATTAGTCCTTTCCACACCATACAATCGAGACTGGAGTGCCTATCTCATTCCACACACACAGACAATAGATAACAACCTGCTACATACATATAAGATATTACAGGGGAACGAGAAAACACAGGTATCATCAGAAACGCTGAATGCATATATACAGAACGGATGGATTTCTACCTTAGGCGACGGCAAGATAAAAGAAAAAATACACGTGGGTTATAAAGACGATATGGAGTATGTGGATTCAAGGGAAGAATATACAATCGGTTATATATCCAAGGAATACCACGGAACAATACAAAATAATAATCTCTCTGATGGAGGATTGTTTGAACCATGGACTGATGCTCCGGCAAAAGTAGACAGTAAACATCATATCACGGTAAATGGATTTGCAAATGGATGGAATATTCCATTAGCACAACTGTGTAGCACATCAGGGTATTGTACAAAAACAGATAACGGATATGATGCTGAATTCGTAATCATATATGATCCACAGAAAAACTATCAAATAGGATTACTTGTCAGCGCGGGTTTCATTATGCTCGCGGTTATCTATTGCGGATATGTTCTTATACCGCGAAAAAAACAGGTATGAATAAAAGAATAGGTAAATATATCATCACCGTCGTGCTGTCACTCTTACTCGTATTATTTTTGTTTTATGCACAGCAAAATCACACTGAAAAAAGAATAATTCAGAATCAGTTTACGACAGAAATAAAACCTTTATATTTGCCTGACATTTCAGTAGATGAATACCCTGTGACTTCAGTAAAACCTACTGATCCGCTTTACTTTACAACGCTTGCAAAGGAACGTATCGATACTATCTCTGAAAAATTCACTTCACTTTTTTTTGCAGATAAACGTGCAAGTGAAATGCAAAAATGGGGCGACGAGCTGACTATTCTTCGTACTGTAGATAAAGACCCTCATCTCGATTCGTTACTCTCATGGTGGAATAAAAACGCAATGATCAGTTGGGGAAATACAAAGATATATGGAAGCTGGGAATCAGAACTTGCCCGATATGCTCTTTCAATACAGGCATATAAAAAAACAGTTACTGACATGTCACTAGAAGCATCGCTTATTAGTACAATGATCCGCGATCAGGAAGGTATAGCAACAATGATTCACACAATGAGCAAAGATGAAAAAGATATAGATTATCTGGATAGCTTGCAGAAAAACATGTTTAGAGAACTGAAAAAGAATATCAAAATACCAGAATCAGCATTTGACCCTTACCATATGAATTATCCGATCGATATTCTCTCAGATGCGAATGAATTTGGCACCTACACAGCTGCAATAGATGTGCCCAAAAGTATTTCAAAACTCGCAGAAATACAGCTGCAGATTGATAATAGGGTATATGACGCACAGGATCGACTGCATACTGACTATGAAGGACACACCACGTTCGTATATAAAGACCTCCCCCTCACAAAAAATATTTCTTCATTTTCACTTCTAATTCCTCAGAACATTACGTATAAGCCATCTGACTGGAAGTCTTTTGCGAGTCCTCACTCTGTATATATCTATGGGTACACTGCAAGCTTACCTAATCCGGTGACAGATGTTCAGTATCTTTTGAGATACGGAGATATTAATGAAAGATCCTTATTGACAGTAGATCTCGATTACATAGACACTTCAGGAAATAAACAGCGAGCAGATATTTTTGAATCTGAAACTCCGTTTCATAGTATCGGTCACTATTTAAAATTTTCTTCCCCAGTAAACAAATTTAAGAAAGGAACATTTACTTTTACTATTCTTAGTAAGAAAATATTAAGTCAGGCAGATCTCGATAACTATAACATCAGTGTAATTCCCGTTATATCACCCGTAGTTAGATTGGCCCGTACTGATGAGCAATTAGTATCTGTAACTACACATAAAAGCGCGAAAGAGCTCATATATATATCAGTTATCATGTATATGTTTGCTCTTGCTACAATTTGGATTCCTCTGCAGAAAGTAAAAACATATATCAGTTCTCTCCGGATAAGTGAACATAGATTCGTTTTGAGCACTCGCCACCACGTAAAAATGGCTATCAGGCAAGGTAAAAAAATATGGCTTACTGCCACATGCATCATCGTATTAATTGATGTACTACTTGCAGACAAGCGCATGGATATTGTTGTACTCACTGTAGTACTACTCTGGATATTTACGCTTGTCGGATATAATATACCTTCAAACTTTAATTTCTTTATCACGCTCATTCTTCTCGTTCCTTATCTTTTCTTTATGATGATAGACAGAACAGACATGGCAGAAAAAATTGCAGTGTATGTGTATGTCTCATTTGTAATTGGACTTCTTCATTCAGCGACATTGCTTCTTAAAAGATCACCAGTTACCGATGAAATCGAACAGCTTGAAGAAGAATCTTCTCGATTCATTAATCGCTTTTTATCATATGTTTATTCGATCATTATGAGTAGCTATAAATTTATAATGAAATGTCTTCATGCCTACTTCGTCATTCCGGCAAAAACCACACGTGATCACATAATGAATATAGTAAAACTGTTCATTGTTGTTATTGTCATATGCATGATCACTGCTACCGGCATTCTGACAATACGATTTATTAAATCTGAAATAAGAAAAAAACAACGAGCTGATCAGGACCCTGTCATTGTCAAAGTAGAGCCTACAATAGTGTATCGTGCAACCAAAATACTCGTTAAGGGAAGAAATCACGGATGGAGCGAAAATGGTAATGTGAAGCTTATGAACGGAAATAAGGAAGTCGTACCTGATGTATGGACTGATACTCGTATTATTTTCACGGTTCCACTTCAGTGGAAAGAGGGTATAAACAATATACGTATAGAGAAGAAAATATTCTGGGAGGGCAAGGAGATAACAGCTGTTAGTAACAGTGTACCGATAAAACTCATAAATGCAGGATCAACTTTTACGCCAGATGATGACGCATATTTTGAGCAGTTAAAACATGTAGACCCGGAAGTATTAAAATTGAATGGATATGATACTAATGAACAAAAATAAATGTATATATTTCATACTCGCGATAATCGTTATCGCCGGTTTCTATTTCCGCTACACAGGAATTGTTAAGCAATTATCGTATTGGAATGATGAAAGTCATACGGCAATGTATGCACGCGGCATTTTAGAGACGGGGAAAGCAGTAAACCCGGGGGGAGGATCTACGAAACTGTATCAGATTGCTATGTACTATGTGACCGCAGGATCTTTTGAGCTATTGGGTACGAATGAGTTTGCCGGAAGAATCTCATCTGTAATCGTTGGAACTCTCCTCATAGGTATGGTGTTTTATGTGACAAAAAAAATGACTGATAATCGCATTGCTCTGTTTGCAGCAGCAATGACTTCATTCAGTCAGATACAGCTTGCCTGGTCTACACAACTGCGTCCGTATATCTGGCTTGAACTATTCACTGTTTTAGTAATCTATTTCTGTTATTTGTATATTCAGCATCGGAGACAATTCGTTGACCGGTATATGTTATACGCATTTATATGTACAGGTATTTCTTATTTCTTTCATACAACAAGCCTGATGAATTTAGTTCTTATCGCCATAGCCGTTTTAATAAAAAGTGTCTACGAAAAAAAATACAAATTTATCCTTCTAGTTATTCCTATTGCCGGCATTTTTATGGGTTCGCTGTATATTATGTATCATACGGTATTCGATCTGATTTTCAGGTTTGAACATGACATACTCCATTATCGTATTTTCATTACACAGAACTATAAATGGCTTGTTGCGGGCTGCCTCCTTGGAGCTATTCTGATGTTCCGCAAACACCGGAATCTTTCGATACTCTTATCTGTATCCATCATTACCATTTTTGTGATGGCTAACTTTAAGATTCAGAGTAACTATGTACGATACTCTCTCACTGCATTTCCATTAATGTACATACTTTTTGCCTCTGGAGTTTTTTACGCAATTGATCTCGTAAACGGATATATAAAAAAGCAGCAATATACAATTTTGGTAACATTGATAATCATAGGTATATCTCTGATCTATCCGCTCAAAAAACAAAAAATACTAGTAACGCCAAAATACTACTACACGATCAATGAGGATATGCGTGAGAATCCGATCGTTGATTATAAATCGGCATTTAGAAAAATTGGGGATCTGATAGGCGATCGTAAGGATGTACTCGTTCTCGATGCATGGAATGACCGAGTACCGTGGTATATGCCGCACCAACGCTTCATATTCGTAAATCGCGATAACACCACAAAAGATCCTATATATGGTGAAGAAACAATCTCAACTGTTGCACAGTTTGAGAAATTAAAACAAGAGAACAGAGCAGGAATTGTGATCGTCGAAAACTGGGAAAGTCAAACCGCACCCGCTGTGCAGGACTTTTTCCGTAAAACGCTGAACCATGAATTTGACGTGAATAATCTGCCATACAACGAGGATGATAAGTGGAGTATCAGCGTATATTCTTGGGGGATTTAACCATTGTCACCCGGCAAGAGAATGTCATCCCAGCAGGAAAATGTCATCCCCGCGAAGGCGGGGATCCAGTCTATAATTAAAATATGTTCAAAAAAGGTTTTGCTATTACCATCATCTTCATTATCTCAACACTGGTACAGCTCATTAGCCAGATCGTCGTAACCCGGATATTTGGTGCCACCCTGACACTGGATACCTTTCTTGCAGCTGTAGCGGTTCCAACAATCGTCGTAACAGTTATTTACGGTACGTTGAATGATGTCTTTCTGCCTTTATTTGGTGAAAAAAAAGTGAGCAACCCTGACGAAGCCGATGATTATTTTATATCCCATGTAATCATTCTTACGGTGAGTTCATTTCTTCTTGCATGGATACTCGGTTTTTTTACGCTGCCACTAAGCTCACTGTTATATAGCAGTAAAGGAATGAAGTTTGTAACTGAAACGGCTACACAGATGAGATATCTATTCTTCAGCATCCCGTTATCTGTAATAGCTACGATGTTAGGTTCGTATTTCTACGCACATAAAAAATTTATACGATTTCCTTTAGCTCAACTTGCGGGAAGCATTGTCAATCTCGGACTCATTTGGATACTTGCACCCAAAATGGGGATATGGGCTATGGTTGTAGCATTTGTTCTCAATATCATGTTTCAGATACTCCTCGTTATTCCTCATTTTAAGTTTAAACTCCAGGCAGATTACACG
>CAYXCP010000054.1:6011-7467 GCA_964463455.1 uncultured Gammaproteobacteria bacterium | reverse complement strand
TAGTGATCTCGTAAAAAATATCTGCAGGCGCTACGGAGTAAAACACTTTAGTCGAAGTGGAAAAAAACACTATAATACACCTCATGGTAAATTTGCCGCAAAAACAAAGGGATGAAATCATAATTCCTGGTATGACAAATATGGCAAAAACTATGATATCGTAGCTCAAATAGACACTGATTTCGTCCCGGAGCCAACATTCCTTACCAAAACGCTTGGGTATTTCAATGATCCAAAAATCGCATTCGTTGTCACCCCTCAAGTATATGGCAATACCGATAGCTCATTCATCGCTAAAGGAGCCGATGATCAACAGCGTACATACTACGGATCTGTAATGCGTGGACTTAATGGGATGGACAGCACTATCATGATCGGTGCAAACCATATTATTCGCGTTGCCGCATTAGCAGACGTAGATTATTACAGCGCTCATATAACCGAAGATTTACTCACCGGAATGAAATTACACGCAAATAAATGGAAAAGTATATATTTGCCCACACCACTTGCAGTAGGGGAAGGTCCTACAACATGGGAAGCTTATTTTAATCAGCAGATGCGCTGGGCATATGGATGTATAGATATACTATTTCATCATAGTCCTCATCTATTAAAAAAGATGAATCTTCGTCGCGCGTTATATTATTTCTTTCTCCAGCAACATTATTTTTCAGGAATTGCTATGGCATTGAGTATCGTACTCATCAGTCTCTATTTCGCTTTCGGTTTACAGGCTGCAAATGTCAGTTTTGTAACGTTCTTTACTTTTTATCCGATAATCCTAGTAGTCTGCTGGTTTATGTCGTTATGGCTCCAGCGCTACGATAAAAGAACTGTTTTTGATGACGAGCTCCTCCTCGCAGGCAAAATAATTAGCGTATCTGCTTAGCCTATCTATTTTATGGCATTTGTTAGTGTTCTGAGAGGTAAACGTCTGACCTATAAAGTTACCCCGAAGGGTGATCACGGATATATGGGATCAAGTTCATTATCTATATTTATCCCTCACTTAACATTCGGATTCATTGCAGTGTTGGGACTGCTATCATCATTTTTTACCCATAGACAAAGCACAGATATGATGATCTGGGCAACGAGCACCGCTATACTTATGCTTATCGTTCCTTTTACACAATATCTCCATCACTATTATGTAAAAGTTCGTACGTTTATTAAGAAACATCTCATCCATATACTTGGTACAAGTGAACATACCATATATAAACTACCTGAGGGAAGAAAACCTTCCAACTCTCTTATATCCACAGTAATTGATTGTATATTTCTGGCGTTTGCCGTTTTGTTGTCGTTTACCGGATATGTTGATCGTCTCGGATTCTATAGTGATGACTGGTCATTTTTAGGTAATTTCACGCTATCTGCAGATAAATCTTTATCCGGCAGCAGGTGATATTATTCGTTGTGTACTTACTTCGTCGGTTGGATGTGTAAC
>CAYXCP010000054.1:2635-6001 GCA_964463455.1 uncultured Gammaproteobacteria bacterium | reverse complement strand
CGGACTTATTGCTGTTGCAACGACGCCCAATACATTCATGAGACCTGGACAGAACATTCTCGACGCATTGCTTTATTTCATGTTTGGATTGCAACCATTTGGATATCATCTGGTAAATGGCGCGATACTCATAGCAATGACACCATTCTTTTATTTAGTCTTAAAAAGACTGCAGTTACCACGCGTTATAGCGTTCTCGGCGGTTCTATTATTTGCATTGCTCCCTAATTACTCTGCAGATCGCTTCTGGTATGCTGCTTTCCAAGCAAATGTAAGCATGGCAATGTATTTCTTAAGTTTATATGCGGGTCTGCGTGCCCTTTCTATACATACGAAACAACCAAAAATGTGGAAAGTAATAAGCATATGTGCGCTTTTTATCAGTGTTCTGAGTTATGAAGTCGTACTTCCGTTATTCTTTTTAAATCTTCTTTTTTATTGGAATCCATTATCAAAGATAAAACAAACAGGCGCAGAGGCTACCTGGCTTCTGCAGAAAAAGACCATGTTTATTATTTTCAATTGTATCGCATTGTTTTATATCATCATATTCAAAGCCACTACATCTATCCGATTAGATACTCCTGCAACACCAACACATCACATTCAGCTCATCAGTAAAACAATATTCTCTGCATTCTCAGTAAACTATGGCGTATGGCTCGCTAAACTGCCGCTTATGTGGTATTCAATCGCAACTCAGTATGCAAATATGCCTATTATCATTTCGGGAACTATTCTTGGTATCGCCATATTCGGCTATGTCTACTATATGCTTTTTCATAGCCATGATAGTCAGTATCCTAATCGGTCATGGATGGCATATGCCACAGGTATCGGGTTTATTCTATTTATATTCGGATACAGTATATTCTTTACAAATCAGAATGTAGGATTTTCACCAACGGGTATTGAAAATCGTGTAGCAATCGCAGCCTCTATAGGATTCGCTTTTTCACTCATAGGAATGATCGGTTGGTTAAGTCGGATCATACCTTCCGAAAGATTATCACGACTGTTTTTCTGCACCTCATTAACCGTGTTATGCGTAAGTGGCTATATAATCATTAACACGCTCTCACTATTCTGGATCGCAGCAGCACAGGAAAATAACAAAATTCTTACTGACATAACAACGCATATTAATGTACTACCCAAAGATAAAGTAATCATTCTAGATGGCATATGTCCATACATTGGACCTGCAACTGTCTTTGAATCACAGTGGGACCTCAGAGGAGCCATGCAGATTATGTATCAAGACCCGAGTATTGTCGCCGACGTAGTAACACCCAGACTGAAAATAGAATCTGACGGACTACACACATCCATATACAGTTATCCGTCACAATATCAATATGATCATATCGTGATTTATAACTATCAAACGAAGCAGTCATACTCTATAATCAACGAGCAGACGGCTCGTAGTTATTTTAAGGAACATAACCCTGATCTTTCAAATGGGTGTCCTCCTTCTAAAACGGGTTCTGGCGTATCAATTTTCTAATCATCTACCATGAATAAATTCACTATTCTATGCTTCACTGCAGTTCTACTCATCGGATTTGTAGCGTATAGATATTGTTACCAGCGCCATATTATTTTCGGTGCATGGACAGAAGGCTTGTATGATCCAACAACTAAACGATTGCAGGTGGAAAAATTGAAACAGTTTGAAGATCTTGCTCATAAAAAAGTAACAATAGCGCATTATTATAGAGGCTGGGAAGCACTTGCGGAATCTGATTTGATAACTGAATTTGATTCACTTCGCACGCATAACTGGGTACCTATGATAAATGCCAATCCTTATTTCTTTTCAGAATGTACGTCTCAGAAAGAATCTATTTACAAGGCCATCGCGGATGGAGATTGCGATTCATTTTTGCGCCGTGCTGGGAAAAACCTGAGTACGATAAAGAAACCATTTTATCTCTTGTTTGCTTGGGAGATGAATAACCCACAGATTGAATGGAGCCTGAAATATACAGGAAGCACAGCTGCAGATTTCGTTAGTGCCTGGCGGCATATACATACCATCTTTAAAGAGGAGCAGGTTACGAATGCTACATGGGTATTCTGCCCCAATACACAGGATGCTAATACATCATATGCAGATCTCTATCCGGGAGATTCATACGTAGACTGGATAGGACTGGACGGGTATAACTGGGGAACTACACAGTCATGGAGCCACTGGCAAAGCTTTGCTGAAGTATTTACAGCGTCGTACAACCAGTTGATCAATGTGGCGCCCGAAAAACCATTTATGCTGGCCGAAGTTAACACAACTGACCAAGGGGGTAACAAAGGCGCATGGTACATAGAAATGTTTACGAAACAACTTCCCTATAACTTTCCCAGAATAAAAATGGTGATTATATATAACGAGGATCGTACCAAAACAGAAAATGTGAACTGGAGAATTGATACAACGGAGGAATCGCTCAACGGATTTAGAGAGGGCATATCTTCGCGATATTACTAAACTCCCGTATGATTCATATCATCGAGATATGATAAAATAGATGGTATATGACAAAAAAAGAAAAAGCCATCGAAATAATGAATCGGTTATATAAAGACATTCCACATCCTAAAGTCGAACTGAATTACACAACTCCATTTGAACTACTCGTCGCTACCATTATGGCTGCCCAATGTACCGATAAACTCGTAAATACCGTGACACCTGCTCTGTTTAATAAATTTCCCACCGTTCAGGACATGGCCAAGGCATCGGTAGAAGATATTGATGCGCTTATCAGTAAAGTAACGTTTCATGCGAACAAAGCAAAAAATATAAGAGCAGCAGCACAGATGATCGTTGATAAACACGGAGGAAACGTGCCAAAAACAATGGAAGAACTCGATGCATTGCCAGGTGTCGCACGCAAAACAGCAAACGTCGTGCTCGGAAACGCATTTGGTATTGCCGAAGGAATCACAATTGATACTCATGGGATCAGACTTTCAAATAAACTGGGATTATCTGATTCAAAAGATCCGGTAAAGATTGAGCAGGATTTGATGCAGCTCGTACCTAAAGAAAAACGGATTGATTTCGGGAATCTACTCACCCTACACGGGAGATACAAATGTGTGGCTCGGCCTCATACATGTGAAAACTGTCCACTCGGAGATCTCTGCCCTGAACAGTAAGTAAGTGCGAAGAGGACAGCTTTAGCCATCCCCCTCGCGGTTGTACATACATTACCACCATCGCGTCTCCTTATCCGACCCTTTAAAGGCTGGAACGACCACGATTTTGTTAATCGTAGTACATTTTTCACTCCTCAAGAGGACGCGCACCCACCAATAGTCTCCTTTCAGCTCGAGCGGATCAACCACATGAGGCGACCA
>CAYXCP010000054.1:0-2625 GCA_964463455.1 uncultured Gammaproteobacteria bacterium | reverse complement strand
TAGCGCATAGCCGACTGCGACCAATTTTGCTTCTGTCCTGGTTCTCTTGACTACATTATCAGGCTTTTTCATCTCATTTCACTTTCATGATAGGCTCTCACTCAACTGCACTATTACATATTTGCAGAGGATCTTTATCAATATATATTTAGATCGTCTTTATGCTCTCTTTTACACCTTTAAGGTGTATAATGTACTATCGGTGTGGCGTTAAAGCGAGAGGAGGAAATATGCCTAATACAGTACTCGGATTTGTGGGTGTCGGGCTTATTCTCACTGCTGTTTACAAGAGTGCGAGAGATATAAGCCCTCATGCAATGCGTAATAACATCGCAACATTCCTGATCGGATTAGCATGTGTAGTTATAGATAGCTACCTCTACACGGAGAGTAGCACTACACGAGTCTGGCGACCTGGCCGGAGAAAGTGTTCGAACTGCCACCGATGGTACACATATAACCCGAAAGGGTTAAATAACCATTGGTCCAACAACCCGCGCTACTGTCCGGCTTGCGCAAAGCCAAAGCACTAACTATCATGAGTGCATCGAGCTGAGCTCGATGCACTCACCTGCACATCAATCTGCGCCAACATTCTACTTATGTTGTCATTTTCTTACAACTTATACATATTTTAGGTGTATAATATAGATGCAAGACGTTTTGTATGAAGGAGGTTCTTCATGGCCGCGATGACGTTTACGGATCTGTCCAAAAAGTTCCGCAAGCGCGACAAGACTGTTGTATTGAAACTAGATGCGGTAGTTACACCAACTCTGAGGTTGCTGATGAATTCGCCGACTAATCTGGTGCAGCAGCTCAAGCAAAATAATGCGGATCTTGACTTCACTTTTAAAAGAGTGGGCAATGATCTTCATATCATTGCAACTGTCAAAAAGGCACTTGAGCCGCCGGCGCAAAAGCGCCTGCCGTCGAAAAAGCCAAGTCGCTAAGAAGGAGGCATATCATGGCTATAGATGTCAGACTCACAGATCTGGCGGCGGAGCTAAGAAGTCCGAAGACGATTCAGGCTCCATCGCCTCATGAAACTTCGGCTTTACTTGCACGACTGCTCAGATTTCCAAATGAGCTCAAGCGCCATCTGGAGCAGTTACTGGCGGACATGCAAGTGGAAGTCGTGAAGCGCGGACCGACCATCTATATAACGTCTCAATGCAAGCAAGCCTAGTGCCTGCAAACTACGCCACGTCCCGACTCTGTCGAGGACGTGGCTATTCTTTTTTGCCCCATCTCCATTCAGCTTTTTCTCCCGTTACATAACAGACGATTATCAGCAAAATAGTAAGTGGTACTGTTTTTCCACATACGTATATGAGTACTCCCTCCGATGTACTGAAGTTGCTTTCATTCAAAGAAAGCGCGATGAGGATGAGCACATAACATATCATGACAGTCCATCCCTGCCAGGTAGAAGGATACCATCCATATCCATACTCCTTAGATTTAAACCAGATTCTCTTTTTCTTCATATCATCAATTAATGATGCACGAGCATCCCTATGATAACTAACAGTTGAATGACTAGTGCGATTGCATTCGCAAACATAATGGGTTTTTCTTTGTGCACGGCACCATATATGAACCAGAGCAAACTTGCCGTGCATAAACCAGCCCATGACATAAATGATACACCGCGGATATCTTTCTGCGTCCAAACCACAATGAGTTGAGGTATAAAGATAGAAACACCAAGTGTGCTTAAAATATAGGTGCTTTTGTCGACAAGCGAATTAAGCTGTTTCTGCGTAGGTGTGAAGATTTTTCCATCCTTATTTTTGTGATGATAATGTATACCTTTTGGCATATTTCATTTTAACATAGCGTAATTAACTCGCGTAGAATGCTCTATATATCCAGTATACTTTCTACATGCAGCATATTCGATTTACTTCAGACGGACAAACGATAAAGGGTATCGTTTATAAACCGCAAAAGTTACTTGAAACAAATCCTGCAGTATTATTCCTCCACGGATGGAAAAGCCGCCAACAAACAGAAAGTCACTATGCGCAAGTAATGGCAAAAAATGGTTTTATAGCAATGACCTATGACATGCGCGGACATGGAGACAGCGATGGAGATCAGGAAGTGTTAACACGTAAAGATTTTTTGCAAGATGCCGTGGAAGCTTATGATTATCTGCATAATATACCGGGTGTTGATCGTGAACGCATAACAGTAGCAGGTTCCAGTATGGGAAGCTACATAGCCGCATTGCTCACCTCGAAAAGAAGTGTGAAAAATCTTATCCTTCGTGTGCCTGCAAGTTACCCCGACAAAGGATTCGATACGCAGACACTTACAGAATACACAAACAGCCCTATGCGAGTATCATGGCGCACAAATCCATTATCCTATACAGATTCAGTTGTCTTGCAGGCTGTTCATTCTTTTGCAGGTAACATATTAATAGTAGAATCGGAAAACGATAAACTCGTTCCTCACCAGACTATAGAAAATTACATTGCGGCAGTGAATGACACTCAAAAGCTTACGCAGGTTCTTATGAAAGGCGCAGATCATAGTATCAGTCGTGACATCAATAGGGTAGACGAGTACGCTGAAATTATGAGGAAGTGGATTCATCTTAAGAACAAGTGATTG
>CAYXCP010000053.1:0-7477 GCA_964463455.1 uncultured Gammaproteobacteria bacterium | reverse complement strand
AAGCGTCGATGGACCGCAATACAAGCACCAGGTAATTTTAGTCAGGAACTAAAAAGTGCTGGTTTTGATATTAAGGATACAGAGGTGAAAAAAATAATTGCTATTGCCAGTTATCACCAACTAAACTCAGGGGTGGATTCATTAAAGACTGTACTACAAGAGATCATACGTGCTACAATTAATACATTACTACTTAATAAAGTAGTGCAATATGCATTGGAAAATGAATTAGTTGAAGCTGAGGATGTAGATCGTATGAAGCGGAGTATAACAGATATAATTGCTTCCGATCCCAAGTGGAATATAAACGACATAGATCATATAGGATTAATTGCACTTTATGCGCTAGATAAGATGTAGACTAATGATAATACTATATGACTATCACTATTATTCTCGGATACGGCATTTACTCCGAAGAAAATACCACATACAAGAATTACCTCGATATAGCTGCGGGCATCATTAAGGGTACTCAGACTGATCTCATCATCACGACCGGGATGGCAAGTAATCGCAATTTCCCTGATATAACCGAAGCTCAATCGATGAAACAATATTTGGTCGATAAAGTGAACGGGATTCCATTCCTTCTTGAAGAAAGATCTCTCAGCACGCAGCAGAACGTATCATTGAGTGCGGCTCTTATGGCAAAAGAAAAGGTAAACCCGGATAAGCTCCTCATTATGTGCGATAGTATACGGCTGCCCAAAACATTTTTTTTCACTCTAAATTACTTTAACGACCTTTTAGGACTTGAGCTAACAGAAGAACAGATATACAAAGAATTAATGCTTCTTACACTCAAAGAGAAACCCGATTTTTCACAGGATGTGAAGCTTTCATATAAACAGATCGATTTCTACGGCATCTGCATGGAGAGAACTTTAAAGGATGTTAGTAACCAGATTATCGGTACCTTAGAAGAACTCGCTTTTATACGCTTTCCTGATCTGGAAAAACAGTTTTTAGAGATCCGCAAAAAAGAGTGGGGGATAGGGGAGTAATGTATAATAAGCTTCATGAATCTATCAGCTTTTGTTTCTTATCTTCACACGCATAATAAAACCGATGTCATCTTTGATTTTGATGAAACACTTGTTCATTTGCTCGTAGACTGGTCACGATGGAGTCACCGGCTCTATGAACTCTTTCACAGCAAAGATCCTCAACTGCAAGCCCTAAACCCGAACGAACAGCAAATACAGAATGCATTCAGAAAAAAATATGGCGATGAACTGCGCGACAGAATAGTCCAAATCAACTATGAAGCTGAGCGGAATGATATGCACGGCTATAACATTCTTTCACCACAGTTTGACTGGCTTTCGGAATTAAAAAATAAATTCACTCTTTATTTGTGGACTTCGAACGATAATAGAACCATTATCCCACTAATGCAAAAACTCACTATTGATCAATATTTTAAAACAGTCATTACCGGCAACGATGTGTACTGCATTAAGCCCGAAATAGATGGATTTAGAAAAATAAATACCGAACAAAAATCACTCGAATCTTTTATTATGATAGGTGACAGTACAAGTGATAGCGGTGTCGCAAAAAATGCTGGAATAGATTTTATACATGTCTCAACGATTAAAAAATGACTATGCCCAAACCAACTGATCCACAGAAACAATCCTATTTATTTAGTGACGACATGAAATTTCTGCAGAAAGCGGTAGTCTTTCATCCGACTGAACCAAAAATACTGGCACTTAAACGAACGATGAACGAACATTCCCGCCCGGGAAAATGGGATCTTGCAGGAGGCAATGTGCATTATGGTGAAAATCATGAAGACTCTCTCAGACGAGAAATACGCGAAGAGTCAGGGCTTGAAATAGAAAATCTGGCACCTGTCCGCGTTTTTTCGCAGATGATGGCTGACATCTATCATTTATTCATCGGATACAAAGCAGTCGCATTGTCTGACCAGGTAGCAATAAGTGATGAACATACCGAATATAAATGGGTGACACCTGAAGAGTTTCGTGACCTTGAATCTGCCGATTTCCTCGTAGATCTCGTTAATGCCTCCACTGGTAGCTAACTATTTCTTACACAATCTTTAACCCTTTCTTATTCTCCTCATATACCTGCGCTGTATTATGACAATATGAAAGGAGGTGATTAATATGAAAACAAGAAGATATATTGATAGCGATGAAGATATCATCGTACAGGAAGCAGCCCCACAGGCTCCAAATCCTATGTATACAATGTGGTTGCCATTATTCCTTATGGTACTTGTAGTGTTATTCGGTGTATGGACATTCTACCCACGAAATGGTATGACCATACAGAATAATACCGCAGTGCCTACACAGGATAGACCGCAGAATGGTACGCAATATGGTATTGGTGGAGGACCAGATACTACATCCCCATCACCAACAACATACTCGTTGCCATCACCAACTGATACGCCAAAACCGTCTCCAACAACTATGATGGAGCCATCAGTAAGTGTTTCTCCAACGAGTATACTTACTCCATAAATGACAAATATAAAGGCAGCCCGCCGAGTCGGCGGGCTGCCTTAGTAACATCCACACACATCGACTCATTTTTAGATGATTGATATTCTTCTCTATTACCCATAAGTCTTCTCACACAACATATATTTAGCTGTAGTTCGAAGACATAATACCCTCTAAGCTAAACTAGCGCTTAGCAAGAGGGCATAAAAAAAACCCGCCCCCTTGCACGACTAAGGAAACGGGTTTACATCGATAAACAGTTAGTTATTATGCTACTGCATGCGCAGGACTCACTGTTATAGCAGGATGACCATCTTCAGGTTTAGCTCCCGTATGGATCATCACACTTCCATTCTTGAAATTAATAACTTTTTTAACGATGTCACCATGTAAGAAATCCAGGATTCCTGATCGTTCGTGTGGAGAAAGCACAGTCATCGATGGATTTAGTTTTTTTCTATAATCATTTATCGTAGCCCCTGCATCATCTGTTGCTTCATATAACAGATGCACCGTCACTCCGTATCTACTCAGCGCTCTGCGTGCTTTGTGAAGGAATGTACGTGCTTCTTCATCTATATCAATTGACTCGGAAACTGTTTGCAGTACATCAGTAAACTCTCGGATATACATAACAGACACATGTTTTTTATGAAGACGGGCATATGATCCGGCAAAAGCAAAAAGTGACTGATCAAACTCATCATACACAGGGATAAAGAGCTGGCCTGCAGGAATAACTGCTGTATCTGCAATAATGACCGGTCCTTCGATCTGTGCTTTCATGGTACGGGTATGGATAACATAAGCAAGTGCCATGCCAACAATAGTGACGGCACCACCGAAGCTAGTTGCCAATGTTTTGCTATATAGATTTGTAATCCATGCAGTCATGACTAATGCTGAGGTTATAATGCCCATGACAAATGTTGGAGATAGTTTCTTTGATTCCTGCCATCTCACCACATCCAGTCCGATAGAGGACAGTCCGAATGCTCCGAGTAATCCGAATGCATACAGCTCGCCGAGAAGAGTTACATCTCCCTTAGTAGCTAATATGATAAGGATCGGCGGAATAGTAGCTGCGATCACGGACCAGTGTGGCGTACCAAACTTGTTATTATGCTTCTGCACAATCTGCGGCAAGAAATTCTGACGGGATAGTGCTATAAATACGTGATATGCACCGATGATCGCCGTATTGGATGCAAAGATAAGAAGAATTGACGCTGTCGCAACTACTGCAATCTTTACCATGATACCGCCGTAAGATGCGCCAAGTTCAGATATAAACCTCTCAGATAATCTTTTTCCAAGTTCTATCTGCATACTAAGAACAGCTCTCTTTTTTGGATCAGTTGTTTTCAACAACTGTTCTTCGCGTGCACTAACATGTGATACAAGCTGCAAGACTGTTTCGTTCATGTGTTCGGGCTTTGCAGTGATGAGATTAGTCGAGAAAAGTGTAAGGAAAGGAGATGTGATCATGACAGATGCGATAACCACCCACATAGCGATACCTGCAACTTTTTTGCGAGGAGTCTGCATAGCAGGGGAGAGTTGAGAAATAGATTCAAGACCTGAAAATGCAAGGAACGATCCTGCAAAACCTGTAAGGACGTGCCACGGGGTGAGTGTCGATACACGTGTCAAACTCATAAACACAACTTTCCAACCTTCCGGTCCAATCTGCGAAGCAACAAATCCAACGACGATAATGTCAACAATAAACGCTGCGACAGCAATAACTGCAGTAACACCTGCAGATTCTTTAATGCCGATGATGTTCAAAATTCCTAAAAAGATAATTGCAGCAATTGAAAGAATAAGTATATATCCACCAATGTGAACTATAGAGTTCAAGTAAGCAAAACCTGAAATAGCAGATATTGAAGCTGTCAGAAAATAATCTACCGTAATGAACATACCGCCAAGTGCCCCATACCATGGACCAAATGCATGTGTAGCAACTGTTACCACACCACCGCCTTCAGGATACCTGTCTGTAATCTCGATATATTTCATGGCAAGCAGAACAAATACCGCACTACTCATGAGTACAAACAGTCCAGCAAGATTTTTAACTTCTCCGAATAGAATACCAGGAACATAATAGATGCTGGTACCTATATCAGCAAACACAACGGCCCAACATAAGAACCATCCGAGCTTCTTATGCTTAATGGAAGAACTAAGTTCTGACATATGTTATAAAGAAACTAAATTTTAATTATTATAAGATATTATTTAAAGTTGATTCATTAGTGAATCTCATGTGATTCACATCACAAGATACATATTAAAGCAACATTTTTCATTTGTCTATGCATAACAGGTATGCATAAAAACTTGCTGTGTAAACATTATTTTAGGTTATTGCATAAATCTAAAATCCTTTTTTATTAAAGTAGTTGTCCTGCTCATGCAACATATTTAGTTGTAGAATATATTCATACATATATTAAACCCATGTCTTATAGTATAATTTTGACAGATATTTTGATATAATTAAGAAGATGAAAATAATACGAAATGTTACCTTATTTTATATAGTTCTGTTTGCCGTACAGATAATATGCGGATACGCATTCATTTATCATGTAACAACTGCCCAGGCTACTGCTGCTCTGCAGGCAATAGTAAATCGTATTCAGAACGATCATATATATGATAACGGCGTATGGAATACAGCATTGTATAACTCAGATCCAGGCACTCCTTACTACAATGCTCCTAGTTCATATCCACTCTATGTATTAACAAGTGACGGATTCATAATTGAACGCAGTAAACCAGTAAAAGGACTCCTTGATTCTTCAGATTTTAAGCATCTCATCGCATTTCAGACTCCTCGCACCATAAATACAGTTACTAATGAAAAATGGCGCGTGTTATCCCTTCCCATTAATGCTGATAAGGTTACTATTGGTGTAATTACTGTAGCATTTTTTAATCCAGAAGATGCTTTGTTATCAGAAGTAGATAAAAGGCTAAATGACAGTATTAGTCAGATTTCATCACAACTTCAGACTAATAACACAAAGATCGATAGCACTAAGCTCGATATCAGAGATCTCAGATACGATATAACATTTGAAGTTGTTGATAAATATAATAAGGTAGTAGCAAGTCATGGGAGAACACCCTCCTTCATAGACCCAAGCTATGTCGTAGATGCATTGCAGCAACCCACTACAAGAATCGTGAAGGATGCAGAGACACATGAATCTTTTCTCGTAATGAGTAGTAAAATACAACTCGGAAAGAATGCGCCCGCCGGGATAATTGTAGCAGGCCAGTCACTCAATTCAGCCACGGCCCTGCTTAATAAATTTACAATATATTCTACGATTGCTTCACTCATCGCACTTGTGCCTCTCGTGGTGATAAGTTCTTACTTTGTGAGTATGTACAAAGCTCATACAAACGAAGTAGCCGATGAAAAGGTAAAGTCAATTTCCTTCAATAAAAAGGATGGTGTTTTGAATATTAACGATAAGAAGATTGAGTTGCCTCCTAATTCGTATCAGCTTACGATGTGTGCGGCGCTATTTTCAGCACCTACAAAGAAATGGCGACAGGAGCAGATATTTTCTCGTTTCGGAGATCCGTCAGGACCTAAAGATATCTGGAGAACTGTCTATGACGCAAGTTTAGCGATCAACAGAAAAGCAGGCATTAAGCTGGTAATGTACAAAGACAGAATGTACTTCATTAATCCCGATCTACAGGAAGTTACCAGTATTATTTAGATGGGCGAGTAGTGTGATCAAAAAAAGCATTCACCCCCATATATTGATTAGAATTCACTTCAGGAAACATAAACTTCCAGGCTGTCAGAGCAATAAAAACAACCACCAGTACGGTGAGTGCTAGTGCATTAGGAACTCTTTTTTTGACTGACATGTTGTTAGCAGGGAAGTGTATATATTCGTTTTCCATACCATATATTTAACACCTATTGACGATTATTGTCAAGCTGCAGAGCCCCATACATATTTTATATGTTTGTCTTTTCTTCGTTTTGCGCATCCCCTTATTTTTACTATAAGTCTTTACTAAATAAGCCTTCAACAATATAAATACACATCTAATTTACAATTTCGTTTTACATTTGTATATAACTCTGGGTAGAATGAAATATTGTTCTGATATATCTATGAACCCTAACGAAAAAAAACATCTGCAACTGGCATACTTCTCGATGGAGATCATGCTTCGTACTCATATTCCGACCTACGCAGGCGGACTCGGCATTCTTGCCGGCGATTTACTCCGTTCATGCGCAGATATGCATATACCCGCAGCAGGTATGACCCTTGTTTATAATGGAACATTCTTTAACCAGGTATTTAATCCTGATGGAACTCAAAGTTACAAAGAACTTGAGTGGAGAAAAAGCGATCAGTTTACGAAAATGCCACATCGAGTAGAACTCACTATTAATGATCAACAGGTGAGTGTCGGCTGCTGGAGATACGATATTGTTGGATATGATGGATTTGTTGTCCCAGTCTATCTTCTTGATACTGACTATATTACCAACCCTCAGTGGGCACGCAATATAACATCAAATCTGTATGCAGGAAACGGAGAAATGCGTATCTCACAGGAGCTCGTACTGGGAATTGGCGGTGTACAGATGCTCAAAAAACTCGGCTATGAATCTGTCGATATCTATCATATGAATGAAGGTCATGCCGCATTTGTACCTCTCGCCCTTATGCCTGAACATAATTATCAGGATGGAGAAGTGAAAAAAAAATGTGTGTTTACGACACATACACCTATTCCAGAAGGACACGATACATTCGACTATGAACTCGCTTATAAGTATGGCAAATCATATTTTCCGTGGCATATCAAGAAACTTGCGGGTGAAGATCGATTAGATATGACCAGGCTTGCTCTCAATATGAGCAAATACAGTTTTGGCGTTTCACAAAAACACGGAGAAGTATCACGCAATATGTTCCCTGGTTATCCGATAG
>CAYXCP010000052.1:0-7495 GCA_964463455.1 uncultured Gammaproteobacteria bacterium | reverse complement strand
TGGAAAAGACTATCCCGCAGATGCTGAAATCTCTCACGATATCCACATTCTTTTAGTCAGGACACTAATTTGAGAAAGTCAGGAGGTATACATACCCGTTATAAAAAAATATCTTGCCATCTGCTTCAAATTTCTGTTTGATACGTTGTAGTTCTTCTTTTGTAGTTTTGCTCTGGAACATAATAATTTGGTCTGGACATTCATATACATGCAAAATGGTTACGTATTCATTTGTCAGGAGATAGAGAAACACGTGCTGTTCCGCCTGAGTAAGACTCATGTAGTAGGTGTCAACCCATATTTTGGTGTAGAGAATACGCGTTTTCATAGGGACTAAAATAACCATTCCCTTTCAATAGAAGAAAAGAAATGGTTATCTGCCTCCAAGTCAAGCTTGGAGGCGATATACGGCTTAACTGGTAACAGCTTTCGAGACTTTTTCCTGCATTCGTTTTAATCGTTCATCGATCTCTTTCCGTTCACATTTCCAGCACTGATACGGTAGTCCCATCCGCGGACGGTTGCTCCGCAGGTAATTAAACGTTTGCAGTTTGGTCGGAATATACCCACATTTACAACGATACTCCGTATCTTTTTCCTTCCAATGCTCCCGGTAGTCATTATTTCTTCCCATACAGAATATGTTGGTACGAACTTCTAATCCGTTCAGCTTCCTGCTCGGTCAAAGCATCAGCCATTGGTGATTCAAAGGTCTGCGGGACAACTCCCTTTTCCTTGAGTTGTGGCAAACTCGTCTTGATCCATGCAATCTTGGCCGGACTGGCTTTGATTCCGTTTTGTCCGTTAACCGTACTTGCTACCGCTCGCTTCGCCGGCAATTTGCCTTTCTTCAATTGATCGTCTCGTTCCGGATCATCGCCCGTCGGGATCATAAAGGTTTTAGTAAGGAAATACTTTTGCGCTCCAGTCATAGCTTTGTAGCTTCCCTTATCGCCTTTATCTTCCCCTTTACCGGTAAAGCGGCATTCCACCATTTCTCCGCTTTCGGTGTCGATGATTCGGAAGTTTATATGCAAGGTGGTAACCGTGCCTTCTTGTTTCTCATCAACCAGAGTCGGCAGAATTATTAACCCCTCCTCGGTAAGCGGTCCGCGGATCTCTCGTAAAATATCCTCTTCAGTCGCATAGTCATAATTGTGGAAGTCATTCCTTCCTGTTTTTGCGACCGATTTGGTTTTCTTCATCACATTCAGTATTTTTTTGTAAATACTGTTGATTTTTCCTTTCGGCTGTTCCATAATATGGTTTGGATGATTAATTTCTAATGTTTCTTGAATAAGCTCTGCTCGAAACAGAGCTTATTTTTTAGTCCCACCACAACCTCACGACAAAAACTCCCTCTACTACCTTCCAATGAAATTCATCGGCCTGGTAGTGGGTTGCGATCTGTCCTATCGCCAGTGCCGTTCTGGCTTCCGTGGCTCCCTGTATAATGGCTATTACTAACGTAGCTGGATCGTTCTCAAAATAAGATCCTAACCGATGATCGAGATCAACGATTTCTATATATGGATGGAGTTTTTCCTCATTCAAATAGTCCTTTATCGGTTGTGCTCCCGGACAGTCGTTGAACTCTTCTAGCTTAATTTCGCTTGGTATCATGCGCTACCACCTCCCTTCTGCTCTGATAACTTTTTCCTGACGGAGGCAATAATCTGTTTTATGCGGGTATGATCAACATTAAATTCGGCAGCTATTTTTCGCAGTGAAAGACCTTCGTTTATGTATAGGAGATAAATATCATGGCGGATTTCTTCAAACGCATGGAGTGAATCGTTATATTTGCTTGATGCAGCAATCCATTTATCCTTGATTTCTTGGAGACGTTCCCTTAAGCTTGTGGTATAATTTTTTATAAGTTCGGATTTCTGATACATACTATATCTATATGTATCTTTTCTCCGAATTTGTCTAGCCGGAAGCCCCTTTGGCTTTCGTCTGCGCCTTGCCGAGGTAGCCAAGGTGGTCACGGCGGTGGTCTGAAAAACCTCAGATGTCAGTTCGACTCTGACCCTCGGCACTAGGTCCGCTACCCATATCATCAAACATACGAATGTGTTGAGATATCGCGCTAATTAGACCGCTAGATAAGCATAGATGGATCCAAGGCATTCCTGTAGGGATTGTCGAACTTAATAGTACTCGTATCTGACTTAGGCTTGTACCCTCGCATGCAATTTATAAGCTACTTTCCAACTGAAGTTCTTTTCTGTCGCATACTGTGAATTGAGTGCGAAATGTTATTTCCTTTTTTTCACGGAGAACTCTTTATCAAGTTGTATTTGAATTTGAAAATCATTTAAACCCTGTTCTCGAAGTTCATGTGCTCTTGTCTGACGTAGTGATTCAGCAGTTTGCTGAGATATTGTTGGTGATCCACCAGCATTATGCAGCGTTTCCGATGGAGATGATACAGGAGTTGTTTGTGTTTGCAACGCATTTTTGTTCTTTCCCTCTATTACAAAAGGTGTACCATCCAGATTGTAACCATGTGTCCTCGCTTCAACGGCCCTATAGGAATAAGGAAGCAATCCAGATTCTATTAACTTAAATGACGACAAACTACCTTCTCTGAGTGCATTAATCATTTTGTCCATTACTCCTTCCAAACTATCTAAGCTATCCTGTATTCTTCCCTTATTTTCTTTTCCCTTATCTATCAGCTCATTAATTTGCCTTTCAAAATCAGTCAAATCTTTTTTCTTCAAACCAAACCTACTTGGATACCCATCATTTGCAACCGCTTCCCTGAGTGTGCTAAGAATCAGCTGAGCTTGTTTTATACCTGCGCGATAGTGTTCCATTAATGGCTCATTCAGTTCTTGATTCCGTTGAATCTTTTCATCAATCCCCTTTTGCATACGTTCAATTACTTTTTGATTACCTATTGCTTGCAATTTTTTTTGTTGTGCAGCTTGTTGGTCTTGGCGCTGTCCTTCAAGTACCTTTTGCCTGGCACGCACTTCTTCAGTCGTTAATCCTAGCAATTTATTTATTGGCGCTGGTAGCATATCAACCTGTGCTGGATCACCGCTTACTGCTATTGCTAATTTTTGCTTTGCTGCCATTTCTGCGGCTACGGATGGCACCTCTTGGGAAAGAACAATAGCACCCTGTAGTGAAGGTAGATCTGAATCTACCCATTTACCCAATTCTCTTCCCCATCTCGCCACAGGAACAATACCCTTATCTGTAGTGGCACAAGCAACAGTAACTTCTACCCCGTTACTCAAACGTATATTTTTAATTCCTACAGGAACATCGCCAAATTCTGCTGGCATGTCTTGCGGTTGAAGTGGAAGCTCAAAACTGCTAATCACCGTTTCTGTCCAAACAGATTCTGTGCCAAATTGACCTAGATTATATTCTACTGAGGAGGATATGCCATAGACTGAATCCACCCGGGTATTTGTAGATCGCAAATCTTTATCAGAACGAACAACTTCGACACGTAATACTTTATGATCATAATCAGGGGTTACTCGTGGGATTCCATTATTTCTTTGTTCTGTATCATAAATGTTTGCGGGTCCAGTAAGCTTCCACCGATCATAGGGAATATGAGTAACTACAAATCTATTGTAATTGACTCCATAATCGGAGGGCAAAACAATTTCAGGTTTTTTTATTACTTCCGAATAGCCAGATGGTGTTTCGTTCATCAGAGTATATAATCAAATAATATAAATATATTATACCTTTCTGTACATGTATTCAAATAGGAATATTTTTTACCCTAGATGTTTATGACAAAAATAGGAAAGACTGCTATAATATAGGTACTCTATGCAAGAAGAAACAAGTAGAATTAGTCAATCAGAAGGAGAAAAAATGCCTATAGATATGATTGTGGCAGCAAAACATCTTTCATATTATCCTTGGGAGTATAAACAATACGAACAAATTTTGAAAAAATACCAAGATAACATACGTAATAATAACATGACTCACAAGCAGGTGGTTTGGGCAGCAGATCAATTAGATATTGCATTACCCACAGAAGAGGATACAGTTTTTTTATTTACTGAGATAGTAGAAGAACCAAATGATCCTGATGACTCCGATAGCCTCCCGTACCATCGAAAAATATATACAGCTATTCCTCGATCAGAATATGTCTATGATCCTGCTTCTAATTATAATGAAACAAATCCTCTGAACCTTGATCCCCAGCAAAGAGCAACGCTCCTTACCAATTTATACAATAATTTATTAGCTGAAGGTTTACAAAAGCATATGAGTAACAAGCCTCAAGAAATCTTGCAGCGTATGTGGAAAAAAGAACATCCTGAAAGCGATATGCAGATGCCTATCGATTCTCTTCCGTATATTCAACCTGATGCCGATAAAGAGGAAATGCGACAATTAGCAAGAAAGATTAATTTAGAAATGGAAGAATCAGAAAAGAGGGACAAAGAGAAGCAGTTACTCCTCACAAGAAAGAAGGGAGAAGATTTCCCTGAAGCATATCATCAGTATCAACAGACACGTGAATCTTTGAGAATATTACGTCAACAGTTACTGAGAGCCATACAAGAGACCACACAAAAAGGTCTAGAGCTTCCTCCCACTGCTACTCCCGCATATGACAAAATTAGTGACTATTTACTCAAGCCTGCTCCTAATTTTTTTATTGATCCCGCAACCACTTTGCAAGAAATACGAGAAATGACTACGACTGCGACTATAGCTCGATATGAGATCGCGTTACTTACCGAAAACGCCCACAGTCCTCTAGACAAAATTATTGGGCAAATACGAGAAATTGCTGGACAGCTGAGCACGGATAGGGAATATTTTTCACGTGAAGCGAGTGCGTATGCTAAAATAATTTTTTCTGATCTTTCTTCACAAGAAAGGAGAGAAATATTAGTAGATGCAGAAAATACATTACAAACTGCGATGAAAATACTAGAAAGAGAAAGAAAAAGAAGAAAAGTATAAGGTCCGATTGATCTACTCATTTCCATCTTTTACACATACCAGTGTAGGAACTGTCTCACAGTTTTTTATTGGATACTTATTACAACAGGTCTTTTGGCTTCTATATCCTCAGCTGATAGCAATAACGACAACTCACATTCTTTTCCTTAAAATAATATAGTTGTTAACAGTCTTCAAGATGTGAACCGTCCTCGAAACTGCACCGTTCCTGAAAAATTGATGTATGTTCTTGCTAATGATAGAAAAGTAAATCAATATCAATTATATTTGCTTCTAAGAAAACTTGCCGTACAAAGTGGAAGTTGTCTTTCGCTGACGAGACAATAAGATACGGGCTTTCAATAATAGCTTCATTTTTCATATAATAAGCTTTAGAGTGTTTATTGACTTTAGGTGTAAACAGATCGTTCCCGGAGTCTTGTGGCTCTTGGCACGCAAGCATTCATTTGTGAATCCAAGGTAAAAAAGTTCGATTGTAAAAAGACCTGGGTCACCAAACTCAGCTTGGTGACACTTCTCTATAATGTATAATATAGTGTGACAGGAAAACTTCTTATTGCTATCGGTGGGCTTCTTCTCGGAATGAGTTTAGGCCTTTTTCTTATACGTGACCTTTCCGCAATGCTTCCCAAATCAAATAGTACGGTGGCACGTCTTGATAAAGAACTTAATTTGAATAGTCATCAGATTATCGGATTTCTCCCCTACTGGCTTCTTGATAAAGCTGATAAAGATTATACGAAGTATGTAACCACACTCAGTTATTTCAGTCTCACATTAAACGGTGATGGAACAATCCAGAAACTCATTAACCCTACAGAAGAAGATCCAGGATGGTACTCATTGCGAAGTGGTAAAGCAGATCCGTTTTTTGCTTCTGCACGCAAACAGAATGTCCAGTTATCCCTTGTTGTTTTTAGTGGAGATGAAGAGCATATCGAAGAACTTATGTCAGATCCCGTAACTCACGCACAGAATCTCGTAACTGATGTTGCACCACTCATGAGAAAGCATGGCTTTACTGACTTAAATCTTGATATTGAAAGTGTCAGTACTGCAAGCGACGAAGCACGAGAACATTTTATATCGTTTACTAAAGAAGTAAAAAAGCAGATTACTGCGCAAAAATTAGGCACAGTAACAATAGACGTCAGCCCTACAGCGCTCATAAAAAATTATCTCATTAATGTCAGTGCACTCGCAGATACAGTGGACTATTTTGTGTTTATGACATACGACTATCATTATCAAGGTTCATCAGTAACAGGTCCTGTTTCGCCTGTAGGTGGTGCGCGAACCGAGGCAGAATTTGATACACGTGTTGCGATCGAACAATCACTTAAAATACTGAGACCGCAACAGATCCTCATAGGTGCTCCTCTGTATGGATATGGATGGGAAACCATTGCAGATACTCCTCGTTCTGCAACCATACCCGGTACAGGACTCACATACAGCAATCGAAAAGTGGAAGAATTTCTATCAGTATGTGTTACCTGTAGCGCACAGGAAGACACTGTCGCAAAGGAAGCATATGTCATCTACAAAGATGATACAACGGGAACTTATTATCAGATTTTTTATCCGAATGAACAATCCATGTTAGAAAAAATAAAACTCGCTCAGGAATATGGAGTGGGTGGCGTTGCACTCTGGGCACTGGGATATGATGGAAGTACTATTCTGAATCCATTATTAGATTATAAAGCGACTGCAGGTGACTAATTTTCGATGCGTCCGGTACGACTTGCGTCATCAAAAATATACGATTGTTTTTCATCTATCGCTACTACCGTACTTTCATTATCGCTATCATTATACGCGAGAGTTGCTTTTCCTTTAGAGACGGTAAAAGTAATATATCCCGTATCCTGATCGACATCAATAATAAGTGATCCATCTTTCATGAGAACGGCTACATTATGTGTTCTCACTGAAACAGGTGATTTGTCTGTTGATACATATTCCGCTGTACCCGTAGGTTGCGCAAAAACTAAACTGGATGGCAATGTCTGTATGACTGATAGTTCTGTATTCTTGCTTAATCTTATAGATAAGATATCGGTAAATGTAAGCACTACAGATGCATCTTCATTCGCTATAATGCGCTCTCCCTGAGTTATCGTTTTCTGCTCGCCGAGAGCAGTGGGTTCCGTTGCTACACGACTCTCGAACTGTATATCGCCTGTTACATTACTAATATTTGCTTTGAGTGCTTGAGAAGGCGCTTCAACAATTGAAAATGCCGGATACTCCTTTTTATTAGTTATAAATGATATAGGAGAATGAAGAACAGGAGAAGAAGCTGACAAATGATATGCCAGTGCTGCTGAGATGCCTAGTATAAAAAAGAAGATAAAAATGAGTACTTGTTTCATGGTCTCTATATTATACCCCACTGATGTTACAGTTGAGTAAGATGTACCCTTTTGGTATACTAATCGAACAATAGGATAAGCGGTGGTAGTTCAACGGTAGAATACTTCCTTGCCAAGGAAGGGGTTGCCGGTTCAAATCCGGTCCACCGCTC
>CAYXCP010000051.1:5535-7700 GCA_964463455.1 uncultured Gammaproteobacteria bacterium | reverse complement strand
TTACACTATAAATATATAGTATGGTGAAAATATTACGTCCCTTTGTCGTTTTTGCAGTTATTGCCTTTTTAACCTATTCATATATTAATGGATCTTCAGGCTGGATATCGGACTTAGTGCACAAAATCCCCGAAGTTGCGGCTGTTACTGTATCAAAGCCAACAGCAACACCTAAACCTACGTCAAAACCGACAGCAACGCCAGCACCTGCAGGACTAAAAGGCGTGCTTCAGGCAAAAGCTAACGATATTGGCGGATCCGTGCTAGGTATTGCGAATCATTATGTGCAACAAGTAGCTTCACAGTCAGCGCTTACTATTCAGGATTTTGTGATCGACCACGGGATGGAAATCATTTTGAAGCAATATGATAAATTGCCACCCGCTGAGAAAGATAAAGTAAGAAAGTACATATGTAAATAAAGGACTAGTACTTGCAGATCTGACCGATATAACCTATAATATATATCGAATCGTCGTTAGCTAGAGGAGGTAGTCTATGCCACCATTTTTCGAAGGCTTTGTGGCTGGAATGCTATTCCAGCGGGTTGATCCTCATCGGGCAATCGATTATGCAGGTAGAATGTACGCACGGGAGTTCCGGAATGGCCACTTTCTGGCCGTATTACTCCGGTTCCCGATCTACTTATACCTGTTCCTGCTGGTGTTGAACGCTATGCAACACTAGCCATCGCCGGCACTTGCACCGGATGCGAGGTAAACCCGCATCCGGTGCATAACCTTACATAAAATTCTTCTTGACAAATTGGCAGAGTTATTGGTAAACTGCTAATATATTAATCCCGGATGTACGTAACATCTTATGCCGGGGATTCCGGCACTCAAAATACTTGATTGTTACTTACTCGGGACCATTACTAATTAATTCATAATCCTATGGTGAATATTAGAATGTCCTCACCGCTTGCTCGCTTGTTATATAGACCTGTTATGTGGGATGACGACGAACAGGATTGGCCACAGATGACTATGACCGAAGGCATCGATGTGTATGAAGAAGATGACAAGGTTGTTGTCAAAGCTGCAGTCCCTGGCGTTTCCCCCGATAAAGTCGACGTAACATTTGAAGATGGTGTCCTTCGTATCCGCGCGAAAGTAGAGGAGACTCAGGAGGAAAAGGACAAAAAAAGAGTAACCTATCGCATGGATCGTGTTGCATCATTTGATTACACCACCACACTCCCACGCCCGGTTGATTCGCAATCAATTCAGGCAGTAGTCGAAGATGGAGTTGTCGTTATCAGTGCAAAAATTGCTGAAACGGCAAAACCACGACGTATTGAGGTAAGTAAAAAATAATAAAATGTAGGGAACGAACACTGTTCGTCCCCTACAAAATATGTTATGCGTAGGGGCATTGCGCGCAATGCCCCTACAACGCATAAACAGGTAGGGTTGAAAAGGCGGGGTTTTTTTGTTATTCTATATCCACTATGGATATCAAATACCTCGGACATGCTTCATTCTTTATCAAATCAAAAGATGCTCGTGTAGTTACTGATCCGTTTGAATCTTCAATCGGCATAAAATTTTCTAAAACAGAAGCCGATATCGTTACCGTATCCCATCATCACGGCGATCATGACAACGTTGCAGCCATTACCGGCAATCCATTAATACTTGATTGGCCAGGTGAATTTGAAAAAAATGGTGTCCGTATGTTTGCATATAAAAGCTATCACGACAAGCAAAAAGGTGCAGAAAGAGGGGAGAATGTACTCTTTAAATTTGAAATAGAAGGAATGTCCATACTTCATTGCGGCGACCTTGGTTTTGTCCCTGACAATAGTTTTCTTGAAGAAATAGGAGAAATAAATATTCTTATGGTACCCGTCGGAGGCGTATATACCATCGATCCTGAAGAAGCTATCGCACTCATCAAAAAAATTGAACCAAATATGGTGATCCCGATGCACTACAATACAGAAGGATTAAAACAGGAAACATTTGGAAAACTTGCCACACTCAATGACTTTTTAGCTAAAATTGGTGTTACTGATAATGTTCCGGTCCCGAAACTTACCGTAAAGAAAGATGATTTTGGAGAAGAAATGAAAGTAGTCACCATGACAATTTCCTCCTGACAGTTACTGTCATTCCCGCGAAGGCGGGAATCTAGTTACAAATAACTCTCTGGATCCCCGA
>CAYXCP010000051.1:1325-5525 GCA_964463455.1 uncultured Gammaproteobacteria bacterium | reverse complement strand
GCCTACCTGCCGGCAGGCAGGCTTGTCCGGAATCTAGATTCTGGAGTCGCTATGCTCCCCAGAATGACTATACTAATTAACAATACATATCAACATGTCCTCAGCCTCAGAAGGTCTGAAAGTTCCTCCACACGATATTGATGCTGAAAAATCTGTTCTCGGCGCTATCCTTATTGATCCATCTTCTATTCATTTAGTAGGAGAGTTTTTACGCGGAGAACATTTCTACGTTCCTGCACATCAGCAGGTATATTCATGTATGATCGCGCTTTTCGAAAAGCAGCAGCCTATTGATATCATCACACTCAAGAACCAGATGTCCAAGGACGGATTTCTTAAGCAAATCGGCGGTGTAAACTATCTTTCAGAAATTCTAAACGCAGTCCCGACCAGCGCCTATGTCGAAAACTATGCTCACATCGTCAAAGATCATTATGCAAAAAGAAAAATAATCGAGCTATCATCCCGTATCGTTGAAAAAGCATTCGACGAAAAAGCCGATACTAAAAGTCTTCTCGATGAAGCTGAAACCGATATCTTCGCGTTATCACAGGATAATTTACATCGGGACTTTATTCCACTTAAAGAAATTCTTGCCACAAGTTTTGAACGACTTGAAGAATTTTCTAAAAATACGGGTGAACTCCGAGGCGTCCCCACTGGGTATCGCGATCTGGACAGTAAACTCGCAGGTATGCAGGCTTCGAACTTGCTTATTTTAGCAGCTCGCCCGGGTGTAGGTAAAACGACATTCGCTCTGAACATGGCGCTCCACGCGGCGATACATGCAAAAAAACCGGTAGGATTTTTCTCCCTCGAAATGAGTAAGGAGGAGCTGGTTGATCGTTTATTGGTAGGACAAGCTGATATTGATGCTTGGAAACTAAAAACAGGAAGACTCAACGATGGAGAAATGAGAGCCCTCACACAGGCCATGGGAGAACTCGCTGAAGCACCTATTTTTATTGACGATACACCTGGTATTTCGATCCTTGAGATGCGAACAAAAGCGAGAAAGCTTAAGGCTCAGCATGATCTACAGTTTATTGTCGTCGATTACTTACAGCTTGCCGATGCAGGAAAAAAATTTGAATCACGCGTCCAGGAAGTTTCATTCGTATCACAGGGATTAAAGAATCTTGCCCGCGAACTTCGTATACCTGTGCTTGCACTTTCGCAGTTATCACGCGCTGTCGAACAACGTGGGGGTTCACGCCCCCAGTTATCAGATCTTCGCGAATCAGGAGCAATCGAACAGGATGCAGATGTTGTTATGTTTATTTACAAAGAGGAAGATCAGAGTGAAGATTTGCTAGACAGTAGTAAACGCGTAATGAAAATCAGTATTGCAAAACATCGTAACGGACCGACAGGAGAGATAGATCTGTTGTTCCGTGGAGATCGTGTGAAGTTTTATACGATGGATAAGAATCATGGAGATCAATAATCTATTATAATAGAACCATATGGCTGAAAGAAATAAGAAGACGCTTTATATATCAGGTATGCACTGTCCTTCCTGCGATATCCTGGTGCGTGATCAGTTTGGTCGCGTAAAGAATGTGAAGAATGTATGTGCAAACTACAAAAATCGTACCGCAGAAATAGAGTATGAAGGTGACCTTAATATCCCAGAGCTCAATAAATCAATTAATTCATTCGGATACCATATTGCTAAAAAACCATTGGTTCAGGATTCGTACGGCAAGAAATTGTTTGAAGCAGGGGCAATAGCAGTTATATTGGGTATCGGTTATTTTTTTGCTAAAGAACTGGGTATACTTCCGGAATTCTCAGGAAGTAGTAAGTTAAGTCTTTCTACTGTTTTTCTGCTTGGTATTATTGCATCAACTTCGACATGCATGGCGACATCGGGTGCATTGTTCATGGCCACTATCGGCAAAATGAATGACGAAAAGGGGACGGGGAAGAAGTCATTTCTTCCTGCTCTTAACTTTAATCTTGGACGCGTATTATCATATGCGGGTTTTGGATTTATTGTTGGGTGTATTGGACAGACTATTACCAGCAGTCTCCAACTGGGTATGGTCTTGAATCTTATCGTTGCAATACTCATGATAGGCATCGCTTTAGATATGCTGAAACTAGTACCGGTGTCTACTCTAGGTACCTCGGCTTTCACGAAAGGAATATTCACCTGGTTTGAAAAAAAACTAGTAAAACACCCGCGTCAGACAGCCTTTTTCCTGGGCGCCATAACATATTTATTACCATGCGGATTTACGCAGACGGTGCAGGCTTATGCTCTGGGGGCTGCTGATCCGATAAAAAGTGCGACCATAATGCTTGTCTTTGCATTAGGAACAATACCTGTGCTTCTTGCGATCGGGTATATGGGTTCATTTACTACATCCAGGTATTATCCGGCTTTCAATAAAGTTATAGCAGTCATGATCTTTTTAGTGGGTATAGGTTATATAGCCAATACTCTTTCCCTGTATGGTGTTAGAGTTTCATTGCCATCCCTGCAGACAACGAATCTAACTACTGATCAGAATGTAATAATAAAAGATGGATATCAGATAGCTACCATGAAAACAACGTCACGTGGATATTTTCCTAATTCATTTACAGTAAAGAAAGATATCCCTGTCCGATGGGTGGTAAAAGGTGAAAATGTATTTGGCTGTCAGGGTTTTCTGGTAGCACCTAAAATCGGTGTAGCAAAAACACTAACATCAGGCGATAACGTCATTGAATTTACTCCAACTAAGAAGGGGCCTATCGCATTCTCATGTTCCATGGGAATGTTTACGGGAAGGTTTGAGGTGATATAACTCGTAAAGCAGAATGAATCTACTTATCATATAGCCGAGTGCGCCACCGGCAACTACGTCAAAGAAGAAGTGGCATTGCAGATAAATACGTGAAAGTGATATCAGAACAGCACAGCCATAGTAATACCATTTACGTTTCTTATCAAAGGCGGTCAGAATTGTTGCGGCAGAAAATGCTATTGCAGCATGCGAAGAGGGAAAACTGTAATCGCGCGGGCATGCACTGAGGGATACGATATCAGGAGGAATAGGGCGTGGTCTATGTACCAGGTTTTTGAGAAACATGTTCGAAACGATAAAGGCAAAAACGACGGCAAGGATAAAATAAGGGATGAACCGCTTGTCACGTTTTTCTTCCACATAAAACAGATAAATCATGACGATAAACCAGAAAAGTGCCGCCACTCCTACGACAGATAAGAATGAAAAAATGGTGTCAAAAAATAAATTGTGAGGTATCACAGCGTAAATCGCGTTTGTTAGGAACAGATCGAGCTGTATCAGCGTATTGATCATATCTATATTGTACCTTATTGGTAAAATTGCTATACTCAGATTATGACAACAGAAAAAAGTAATCTCATCAAATCAATTTATATCTACCTTTTTACTGCAATTGGCTTGGGTATGTTTCTGGTTGGATCATATAACCTTATTCAATTTGCGACCAAAAAATTAATTCTTCCTAAATATTATCTTGATTATCAGGAGAGCCGATGTGATTATATAGCGCAGCCTGTTACTGTAACTACTGACGGAGCAACAAAGCCAATTGATCCTGCAGCACAGTCAATAGAAGAGCAGAAAAATCAGTGTTTACAGCGACTCGAAGAGGATCGTGCGAATCAACAAGTCATTCAACTATCATCATCTCTCACATTAATTCTTTTGGGTGGAGCAACCTTCTGGTTTCACTATAAGAAAACCGGTCTCGGACATAAGGAAGAAAAAGCTTAATGGTGCCGGGAGAGGGGATCGAACCTGCCTGCCGGCCGGCAGGCAGGCCCACATGAGTGTTGAGCTCACAGGTTTTTGACCCGCCTAGATGTGCCGCGAGTCGGACTCGAACCGACACGAGGGTAAGCTCACAGGTTTTTGAGACCTGCGTGTCTGCCAGTTCCACCATCGCGGCGGCACTTGGCGGGTATCAAAACTTCAGTATTCTAAATTTTCAGCAAATCCAGCAATTCTTTGATAGTTTCTCTTCCAATTCCAGATTTATAACATTTTTCCAATTTTCTAGCTTCTAATCTTGTGTTACAAACTTCAACATAGACCAATTCTAAAGGTAACAAACTCCTTGTATAGACAGATTTTCCTGATGTGTGTTGTTTAACTCGTCTGTCTATGTTATCTGTCAGTCCTTTATAAAGATATCCATTTTTTTTGCTTTTTAAAATAT
>CAYXCP010000051.1:0-1315 GCA_964463455.1 uncultured Gammaproteobacteria bacterium | reverse complement strand
ATATAGATATACCACATATCATATATTAAGGACCTGCGCGCCTGCCTGCCGGCAGGCAGGTCTGCCAGTTCAACTATCGCGGCAGCATGTGGCGGGTGCCATTTCTACCTTGTAGTATCTGCTTATTATAACAGACGTATTATGGCATAATAATCATATGCACATAAAAAAATATATTGTTTTAGCATATGTTTTTTTATGTGTTTCGTTATTCATCATTTATAACGCAGTAAAGGTACCTCGTGCTAGTGGATGTGATCTTAAAAACCGTGGAGATGCTAACTGTGATGGAACTATTTCACTTCTTGATTTTGAGATATTCCGAAAAGAATATACGGGAACCTTACTCACAATAGATGCAGACTTCAATCAGAATGGTGCGGTAGATATATCCGATTTTGAAATCTGGCGAACCGGATTCTTTGCACCTACAGTATCGACAACCCCAACACTTACACCGACGGCGACTATACAACCCACACTTACTGTGACAGTAATCCCATCAATAAGTCCCACAATTTCTAAAGCTCCGACGCCAACTAAAACACCAACCCTTACAATAGGTCCAACAGCGATACCTGGATCACTTCAACAGCAAATTCAGACTACTATACAATTTGCTTCTCAACAATTAAATACAGATGTTACTACGTTTGGATCTACTTCTTATCCCACATACACAAACTCATCAGGGAGCTGGTCAAATAGTGGCGCCAGTAGCTGGACGAGCGGATTTTTCCCCGGGCAATTGTGGCTGATGTATGAGTTAACCGGAGATGTTAGTTATAAAAATAATGCTATTAAGTGGCAGGCCGGAATTGAGGGGCAAAAAACAAATACGTCAACACATGATGTGGGTTTCATGCTTTATACAAGCTTTGGAAACGGATTCAGATTAACGTATGATGCTGCATACAAACAGGTGTTACTGACCACGGCTAAATCACTTGCTACTCGGTATAACCCGACCGTCGGAACCATAAAATCATGGAATGGGAGAAGTACTGATCATATTGTCATTATCGATAACATGATGAATCTGGAACTTTTGTTCTGGGGTGCACGAAACGGGGGAGATCCGACATGGAAAGATATGGCCATAAGCCATGCACTCAAAACAAGCCAGAACCATGTGCGTGCTGATGGGAGCACCTTCCATGTCGTTAATTATGATCCGTCAACCGGTGCAGTGAAACGACAATACACCGCGCAGGGTTATAGCGATTCGTCGACCTGGGCACGCGGACAGGCATGGGCTATCTATGGTTTTGCGATTGCATATCGCGAAGCACAAAATCCTCAATTTCTGACCACG
>CAYXCP010000050.1:1896-7858 GCA_964463455.1 uncultured Gammaproteobacteria bacterium | reverse complement strand
ACCGGCAATCACTAGAGCAAGAGGAAGCCAATACACAATCCATACAGGTGCACTTCCTGTTCGGGGAAGAGTTACTGCAGGAGTCATAGTTTCACCAGCTGCTGTGGTAGTTGAGTTAGTAATGGTCGTAGGTGTTGCTGTTACTCCGCTACCTGCAGTAACCACAGGAGTAGAAGTTGCTGTTCGTACAGGTGTGGCAGTGTGCTGAGATGATGAGGATGATTGTGTTGGTGCTGGTGTGTTTGTTGCAGCAGGCACAGGAGTATTTGTTGCTGCAGGGACTGGTGTATTGGTAGCTGCCGGCTGCTGGACAGCGCAGATATCTCCACGATAATTTGGATCAAGATATGTTGCGGGCGTATCGGTGTGAAATGAAGGGATTATCGAAGTTACATCAGTGCCGCACGGTGTCGCTTTGTGTGGTGAGCTTTTCGTACCTTTTTCATACACTTTTCCATTTAATATATACAAACATCTGCTGTCTGATCCAACAGTCTGTGTAGAAAAACAGGTCTGTGCTTTCGTGAAATACTGAAAAGTAAAATACGTGCCGGTAATACCGGTGAGCACTATAAAGGTAAGCGCCACAACAAGGATAATCGATTGGCGAGGAGTGATCTTATTCTTCTTAAAACTATCTATTAATACCTGAAATGGTTTCATACTAAACATGTGACATAAAGTAACCGTATACCAATATAATACCGGCAATAAGCCAGAAAATACAGAGTGCGATCAATGTAATACGTTTAAGTTTCATAATATCTGAAATTCTTCCGAATGTATATGATCATTTGTAACACCCTTTGCTTTTAATTGTTTGCGCATTGAGAGCATCATAGGTGGCGGTCCGCACAGAAAAATTTCTTTATCAGTAACACCTGCACACATCTTATCGATGATATCTGCACTAATACGACCATATCGTACCGATTCATATGGGTATACTTTAAAGTTTGGATTGTTATGGCTTATAAATGCAAGTTCATTTATAAATATTGCCTCAGCTATGTCATGTACTACATATATAAGATCGACACGATAATCAAGATTATAAAATGTGCGAGCCATACTTAAAAATGGAGTAATACCTATTCCGCCAGCAATCCATATCTGATTTCTATTCTTAAAATGCTGATTAGAGAATCTGCCATAGGGGCCTTCAATAAACGCTTTCGTCCCTGGGCGCAATCGAGGAAGCAATTTGGTATAGTCGCCTAATGATTTTACTGTGATACGCAGTTCGCGCTGTGATGGTGATGAACTGATAGAAAACGGATGCTGTTCATGTGAGAATCCGCTACCAAAATGAATAAATATAAACTGGCCTGCATTAAAGTCGATAGTTTCACCTACCGGAACGAGCTCAATTTCAACAACATCAGGGGATATCTGAAAAACAGCCTTCACGAGATAAGGAGTCTTCTTAACAAGAAACTGACCGAGTAGACTACGATATACATAGGCAGATAGGCCCAGAATAGTTAAGATATACAGGTAATATTTTATAGGTGCATAAAACATCACATCGCTTTTTGTTAGATAAAAATGCACTGCACCGAAGAAAAAGGCAACGCCAAGAAGTTTATGTGTATAACGCCACAGGTTATACGGCAGATTCACATAATAGGTAATGATGAGCATACCCATCATTACTAACAATCCAATAACGCCAAATAATACGGTCCAATCACTTAGCGGTAATAAAAACATAGCTGCAGCACGAAGAGATATCGTCATGTAAGGAATAGCCAGCATCAGCGGGTGAGACATGAGAATGAGAAATGCAGTACCTCCAATAATATGATGCGCAACGTATGCCTTGTTCATCCCATCAAAAAGATAATCATAGATCTTAAGACGGGCACTCAGTATGAGTGAAATAGCAAAAAGTGTTACGCCTGTAATTCCATCAAGTTGACCTATACTAGTGGCAATCATAGGGAGAGTTGAGATTCGAGGAAGTATGGGCCGCATAGATGCCCACAATACGGTAGGTATGAGTGCTAATATCCATACGATAATCCATCCCAGACTTATACGCTTCATATGTTTAAGTATCCTTTTCTGAATATCTCGAAATCAGTAATAGTTACGAGGCCATTATTATCGAAGTCTGACTGTTTAGTGCTGAGTTGCCCGACATATTCTTTTCTGAATATTTCAAAATCTGCGAGATTTATCGATCCATTACAGTCTGCATCGCCTTTTATACGAAGTGTACACGTACCACCACGAGTTACTGTAACAACCTGTGTGACAAATGGCGTAGCAGTTAGTGGTATTGTTGGCCCTGATGTGGGTGTACGAGTTGGTGTAGCTGTGGGTACGACGGCCTGAGTGGGAGTAGCCGTAGGATTCCCGACAGCGCAAATATCACCGCGATAATTTGGGTCCATATAATTAGCCATATTTCCGAAATGAAATGATGGAATAATAGAGGTTACATCTGTGCCACATGGATTGCTTTTATGAGGTTTTGATTTGATACCTTTTTCATATACCTTTCCACTATATATATACAAACAACGGGAATCTGTAGCTACTTGTGAAGTTGTAAAGCAGGTGGCTGCTTTTGTATTTACGTTATTGATATAATAACCAATACTCGTAATACCTAAAATAAATAAAAAGCCAAAAAACATCCTGCCAAACATACAATGTCCTCTTCTTGTTTTCATACGTATATTCTTAATTGTAAACGGAGATAAGAAAAACAACAATGTTGAATGTTATAATTCATTCTGCAATGGAAATATTTACATCTGATGCAAAAACGATATCTCTTTTCACATCAAAATTTCATGTTCCACGTGCCGATTCTCATAAAGGGCAAAACGGTAAACTACTCATTATCGGTGGCTCTGAATTATTTCACGCAGCTTCTTTATGGGCAGCAGAGACTGCAGCATATTATGTAGACATGGTTCATTTTTGTTCTGCCGAATCGAATAATGAACTATACCAATCAGCTAAACATAAGTTTCAGAATGGTATAGTTGTGCGTCAGAAAGATCTGGAACATTATATAACGGAAGATAATACTATTCTTATTGGACCTGGAATGGTCAGGTCAGAAATCAAACCTGATCAGTATGGCGATGTATCATCTTTCGCTGATATTCTGGCACTTACTGATGAATCATTATTTGCTGCTCAGCTTACTCATTTCATTCTAAAAAACGGAAAAGGAAAAAAAATTGTTATAGACGCTGGAGCGTTACAGATGATAAATCCAGAATGGCTCAAGGAAACGGAAGCCGATGTTATACTAACTCCTCATCTTCATGAGTTTGAACGTGTGTTTGGTCACAGTCTTCACAGCATGAATCTGGATGAAAAAAAGAATATCGTAACTGAAACAGCAAAAACGTATCGTGTAACTATCCTACTTAAGGCCATAAACGATATTATGAGTGACGGCGAGCAAACGGTCGTAATTCACGGTGGAAATGCAGGACTTACAAAAGGAGGATCCGGAGATACTCTAGCCGGACTTACCGCTTCACTATTCGCAACAAACGAACATATAGTTTCTGCAGTACTTGCATCATATCTTTTGAAGAAAAGTGCTGATATCTTATTTGAAGAAAAAGGGTATTGGTATAATATATACGATCTGATAGCTAAAATTCCTTCCCAATTAAAAATAATTACTTTATAATAGTAGTATGAAAAAGGAAACGATTATCGCAATAATGCTCGGAGTGGTCTTCGGCGTAGTCGTAGCAGTAGTGATGGTTGCTAAAACAAAAGATCAGCAGATCGATAAAGTGAAACCCATGAATACAACACTACACATAACTCCTACTATATCTGTAAACAACACCCAGTTCCAGCCATTACAGATCACGGCACCTCAAACAGGCACTATTTTTGCTCAGAATACAGTAAAAATAACAGGCAAAGCAAGCAAGGATGCTCTTGTAGTAGTTCAGTCTCCGATAAAAACAATGATAATGAAAGTAACAAGTGATACCTTCAGTGCAGATTTCCCGTTAGCTTTTGGTGAAAATGTGATCACTGTGAGTGAATATCAGAAAGATACACAAGCCGTTGCACAGGAAAAAGAGTTAAAAGTTTACTATCTGGACGAACAATGAAAGACCAAGTAATTATGTCGGTTGCGGTAGTTGCCGCTCTCAGTATTGGCGTGAGCGCAGTGTCCGGACAGACGAAAACCATAACTCCATCAGTTTCACCCGCACAGGTGAGCCCGACAACAGCAGCTACATCTTCAGCAGCTATCGATAAAGAAGTGCAGGATTTAAAAGACAAGGTTGCTAATAAAGTGGCAGAACTTCGCCAGAAAGATAACAAAGCAGTATCAGGAATCATCAGTGCAATAAAAGCAGGAACTATTTCTATAAAATCCTCAGACGATGTTGAATATGAAATCAAAACAGATGAAGCTCTTACCAAATATTATCAGGTGACCAGTACAAAAAAGGAAACAAAACTAGCCGATCTTCAGAAAAATGATTACATTATCATCACCGGTCCGATCCTTGATAAATCGGTAACAGCAAACACCATTTACCGTGATGATCAATATATCGTCAAATCAGGAAAAATTACTGAGGTTAATAAAGATTCTTATTATCTCAAAGTAATCACACCAACCAAAGATAATTACACATTAGACATTGAAAGCAGAACTGTCCAGTACCTTATGGATATTAAGACACTGGATCAGAACAAAGTGGGGTTCTCGAAATTTAAGGAAGGCGATGTCGTCCATTTCGTTGCTAAACGCACAGGAAAAGAGACAGAAGCCAATAGATATTCAGCGGAAAAAATCATAATCATTCCACAGGAATATTTCATTAAGTAAACCCTGCTCGTATCACGTTCAATGCTTTTAGTGTAATATGTCATGCTGAACTTGTTTCAGCATCTTAATATGAGATCCCGAAACGAGTTCGGGATGACATTTATTATTATTCTCTTAACTTATTACTTATGTTTAACTTTTTATCAAAGGTTCTGAATTACAATGAACGTGAAATTGCCAGACTTCATAAAAAAGTAGATGAGATAAACAGTCTTGAAGATAAAGCTCGTGATCTTAAGGACAGTCAGTTCCCCGAAGAAACAGAAGCTCTAAAAAAACAGATTGCATCAGGAGAAAAAACACTTGATGATATTCTTCCCTGGGCATATGCACTTGTTAGGGAATCAGCTCGTCGCATATTGAATCAGCGGCATTACGATGTCCAGCTTATGGCAGGTATCGCACTCCATGAACGCAAAATTGTAGAGCAAAAAACGGGAGAAGGAAAAACCCAGACAGCTACCCTCGCGTTGTACCTTAACGCACTCACCGGCAAAGGCGTACATCTTGTGACCGTAAACGATTATCTTGCTCGTGTTGGCGTGGGTTGGATGGGACCAATCTTTCATTTCCTGGGTATGTCGACATCAGCTATGATCGCAGATACTTCCTATCTTTTTGACCCTGAATATGTCGATTCAGAAGCAGCAGATTGGCGCCTGATTCATCTGAAACCTATCTCACGTAAAGAAGCATATGCTGCCGATGTAACATATGGCATTAACAGTGAATTCGGTTTTGATTACCTGCGCGATAATATGGCATCTTCAAAAGATCAACGCGTGCAGCGTGGATTTCATTACGCCATCATCGACGAAGCTGACTCAGTACTCATCGATGAAGCACGTACTCCTCACATCATCTCCGCACCATTTGATCAGGATGTAACAAAATATTACAAATACGCAAAAATAGTTAAGCAACTTATTGCCGGAACAGATTATGTTATAGATGAAAAAATGCGTACGGCCAATCTCACCGATGCCGGTATTTCTCATATTGAACAGATCATGGGTGTCGAAAATATTTATGAAAAAGATTTTGATACATTATTCCACCTAGAAGCAGCGCTCAAAGCTGAAACATTGTTTCAGAACGATAAAGAATATATCGTGAAAGATAACGAAG
>CAYXCP010000050.1:0-1886 GCA_964463455.1 uncultured Gammaproteobacteria bacterium | reverse complement strand
TACAGGTCGTCTTCTTTCAGGTCGTCGATTCTCAGAAGGTCTGCATCAGGCGATTGAAGCAAAAGAAAATGTCCCGATTCAACGCGAATCAAAAACACTCGCTACCGTATCACTCCAAAACTATTTCCGTATGTATGAAAAGCTCGGAGGTATGACGGGAACTGCTTCAACCGAAGCAGAGGAGTTCAACAAGATTTATAAAGTCGATGTCGTAACAATTCCGACGAATAGATCCATGATTCGTAAGGATGAACCAGACATGATCTACAAAACACAGAAAGCCAAATTTAATGCGGTTGTTGAAGAGATTGCAACGCAGTATAAAACCGGTAGACCGGTGCTGGTAGGTACTACATCCATTGAAAAGAACGAACTGCTTTCGCGATTACTCCATCAAAAGGGTATTCCCCATGAAGTACTAAACGCGAAAAACCACGTGCGCGAAGCAAATATCATCTCAAACGCAGGCATGAAAGGCGCTGTAACCGTCGCAACAAACATGGCAGGACGAGGTGTCGATATTATACTCGGAGGCAACCCGCCGAGTGAGTACGACAAAAAACCTCACTCCGTTCCAGATGAAAAAAAGGGAGCTCAGTTAGGGGAACTGGCCGGCTCAGAGTCAGAAAGCACCGCACGTAGTCCAGAATTCAGTAAAGAAAGAGCTGAATGGCAGAAACGCCACGATGAAGTTGTGTCACTCGGGGGACTCTATGTGATGGGTACAGAGCGCCATGAATCACGACGTATCGATAATCAGCTCCGAGGGCGCGCAGGTCGTCAGGGAGATCCGGGAGAAACCCGATTCTTTGTATCACTTGAAGATGATCTGATGCGTATATTCGGTGGGGAACAGATTTCTAACATGATGACGTTCCTGAAATTCCCTGATGATCAGCCACTCAGTCATTCGATGGTTTCACGCGCAATTGAGCAGGCACAGGTAAAAGTAGAAGGATTCAATTTCGATATTCGTAAGCATCTGGTTGATTTCGATGATGTATTGAACAAACAGCGTGAGATCATTTATTCTCTCAGACAGAAAATTTTGACACAGCCAGAAGATAATCCTGAAGAATTCAAGGAAACAATCTTTGGTGTATTTGAAGATGAGATCACGACATTGCTTCAGTCATTCCTGAGTCTTGATACGAAATTTACCGATGAAGAACTGCAGCCACTGCGACAGGATATCGAAGTGATGTTCCCGGGCAATGAGGAAAAAGTGAATGAATATTTTGATAAGCATGATTTTAAGGGTCTTCAGGAATATCTGATGGGTATCGTTGACGATCATTTTACAGAAAAAGAAAAACGTTTCGGTGCGCCAATGTGGAACGATGTTATTCGCAGTATTTATATGTCCACCATCGATCAATACTGGACAGAGCATCTGACTGCAATAGAAGATCTCCGCGAAGGTATTAATCTTCGTGGGTATGCACAGCTTGATCCACTTATTGAATACAAAAATGAGGCATATTCTATGTTTGAGAGACTCGTGAACAATGTGAACTATGAGTTCTCACGCCGTCTGTTCCGTGTAGAGATCAGTGTGACTCCGCCAGAGCAGCATACACACACGCATGAACATGATGCTGAGGGAAAGGTCATCGAAGAAGCAGAAGAAGTAATTCAGCCAGTCATCGCGAAAACATCGCTCCTTGAGAAGGCACAGTATAAAGCAGCATCTCAGGTTAGTCCATACATGAATCAGAGAGCAGAGCAAAAACAGAGTTCGTCAGATATATTGAACATAACATCTCCCGGTTCACATGTGGTGAAACTTGGACGTAATGATCCGTGTTGGTGTGGAAGCGGCAAAAAATGGAAAAAGTGTCACATGGATAGTGACTTAAAGCGATAAGAAGTTGTGCATATATTTT
>CAYXCP010000049.1:0-7935 GCA_964463455.1 uncultured Gammaproteobacteria bacterium | reverse complement strand
TGATAATTTTGCACGATTGCTCGCGTTCGGACCACATAGCGCACTCGAAATTCCCGGTTATAAAGTAGCGGTAAAAACAGGTACCACAGACGAAAAAAAGGATAACTGGACGATAGGCTATACCCCAGATTATCTGACTGCTGTATGGGTAGGAAATAATGACAATACACCTATGAATCCATACCTCTCATCGGGTATCACGGGTGCTGCACCGATCTGGAATCGTGTAATGAAATTAGTATTATCTCGAAGTGATGCAAGTCATGCATGGTTCAATCAGCCTGAGACCATTGTCCAGAAGACCTGTTATTTTGGTCGCAGTGAATATTTCATAAAAGGTACAGAAAACTTTGCATCTTGCAATACGCCTCAGAATCAGCCTACAAAAACGACAGCTGATGCTGCACCAACAACGACATCTGCCCTGCAGGTTCCAACAGCGGTCCCGACAGCACCTGTTGTGGCTGATCAGAAGAATAACAGAGGAAGAAAAGATGACATTCTTTTTGTGCCTAATAATAGACACGGAGATTAATTTGTAGCATATAAACGATTGATCTTTTACTCAGTGGAATGTTAATCTATGGTATGTCTGTAACACCTTCGCTACCACCAATTCAATCCTCCCTCACAATTCATAATCAATATGCTATATGGTTTATTAAGCATATGGGAGATGGAGTTACACCATATGTTATGCTTGTTGCATTAGTGGCATTAATTGGATGGTTTATTAATTCTGTGTATGGTTTTGGAAGATTAAACAGGACTTTGGAGGATGTTGTCGAAAGGCTAAAAAAACTTTCAGAGCAGTCAGATAGGCATGATACCCACCTCACTATTATCCGTACGCACTTGGTAACAAATAGTGGGCTCAAAGCAGAACTTTTTTCTGCTAATAGTCCAATTACCCTAAAACCAAAAGGGTTAAAAATAGTAGAGCAAACAGGTTTTAAGGATCTATTAAAAGAAAATAAAGATGCTTATATAAAAAAACTTATTGAACTTAATCCTAGAAATGAGGCAGAGCTAGATGAAGCAACATTTGCTCTCCTTGAAAAAATGCGTGGAACAAAAGAGTTTAGAAAGTTCGAACAAGTTGCCTACGAGAATGGCATTTTATATGATGTTGTACTAAAGACATTAGCGATCTACCTGCGGGATGAGGTATCTACTGATATTTTTAGGAGAAAGTAAAAGAGATTTTTTACTAAGAAACATTATATTTATATGAGCTTTTATTTGTATGGAATGCCACAGCCGGAATAATAGCAAGAAGTGCGACCAATGCCATAACATTAAATGCTGACACAATACCGAATTTCTCTGAAATAAATCCTAAAAGCAGTGGGGCAGCTGCTATCGCGGAATTAGAACTTAAAGAATTAACTCCATAAGCTTTTTCATAATTACCATGATGATCTGCTGCTTCGGATACCATTGTTTTGACAATAGGATTAGTTCCTTTTGTGAATATTCCGAGTATTAACGCACAACCGACAATAAGATATAGAGGAGTTGCGTTGGCAAGCAAAAAGATAAAGAGTGCCATTAGTATTTCAGACAATATAAATATTTTTGTATTGCCGTACATATCTACTAACTTGCCTAAAGCAACTCTTCCAACAAAATTTCCAATAAAGAATGCACCGGCGAATAGTCCTAAGATTGATGGACTAAATCCTTTAGCTAATAATAAAAATGGCAAAAATATAAAAAGAGTTTGACTTGCAAAATTATCAAAGACATTGGTTAATGCCGCATAAACAAACTGCTTATTCTTAACTACTTCCCACAAAGTAACATGAGTTGATATAGGCTTTTTCCCTGTGAATGTATCACTTTTGAGAATAATAAAATAAAAAAACAGACCGATAAGCAACGTTACGATGCCATATAGAAATGCTGTATACTGCCATCCAATATAGATAACGATAGATGTGAGCAACGTAGATATACCAATTTTCCCCAAATCACCAACTGCACTAAAATTTCCCATGACACTTCCACGCGTTTCTTTTGTTGACCATTTGGCAATTAAAGCAAAAGCAATAGGATGAAATAATCCAAGTCCGATACCTCCCAAGGTAAACATGACTAAGAGGTGTATGTAGCTGCTTGAAAGTCCAACACCCACAAACCCAATCGAGTAGATAATGAGAGCAATAATGAGCGTTTTAAATCCTCCAATTCTTATTGCTATGTATCCCGAAGGCAAAGCTAGAATAATGCCAAATAGATATAATAATGTTCCGAGTGTACCTACTTGTATGAGGCTTATATGAAGATCTTTAGTTACAAATGGGAGAAGTAATGCATAATTTGCCTCAAAACCGTCATTTAACGAGTGAAGTACATTCAGAGAAATGAAATTAGTTTCTAAGTGTCCGAAAAACCGTTTAAACATATTCACTTGGTATTATATCAAATTGCAACCCGGCTATTGACAAAATCTTTTGTCAAAGTCCTTGCGATACGGCGCTCACACCGAGCTGCTCGAGTTTCTCCATATAGGTCATGACCGTACTCACAAATTCAGAATGACTCCAGACAAGAGGCGTTGCTGAAATAGGCTCACCTGAATACGGATGAAGTTGTTCAGGAAGTATGCCAGAGGATAATGCATGTGATGCTACCCATTCAAGTGTTTTTACTGTTTCGTTTAGCTCCTGCAGATTTTTAGCCTTCAGCATTTTATAGCGTGCCATCCACAGTGTTGTGATAATCCACGGATTACCCGTGACTTCCTGTGCTGCTCTAAAATAATAGTCGTTCTGATACCTCGCGATCCCACCGATATTGGTATTACACGTAAGTGCCTCTACCGTTTTGTCGATCACTGCGTTCAATCGTTCATCTGAAAAATCCATAAGCCCGAAGTAATACGCAGCAAATGCACTCGATATATCGAGTGTTGGGTCTGAAACTAATACATTCTTGTTATATTTAATCATTTTATAAAACACACCGCGTTCGCTATCGTACAGATGTTTCATGATTGCCTTGTGCATGTTGTCAGCGACCATATTGTATTTACGCTCAGTATCTGACTTACCTAATATATTCGCAAATCGGGCAGCACACATAAGCGCTGCATATACAGAACCTGCTGTGTATGTGAATACACCGTAATTTTCTTCCCACAGATCGTAACTTGGGAGGGGCAACCCAGTTTTTGGATCAGTGTAGCGTACCATGAAGTCTGCAGCTTTTTTAATAAATGAGTTATATATTTTTTCAATGAATTCAATATCGCGAGTGAGAATATAATGATTCCAAAGTGCGATGAGAACTAGTGCCGTTTCGTCTTCCTGAATCGGATATGTTATATTTCCATGTCTCATCCAGGGATGCCATGAACTACCCAGTGACTTATCTGGTCTATATTTATGCATGAGATAGCCATCTTCGGTGATAATCTCGTTGCAGAATTCAAAAAACTTACGAGCAAGACTTCCGTACCCTGCTTTATCGAGTGCCATGACGGTATAGGCACCATCGCGGGGCCACACATACGAATAGTAGTCCCTGCCATGCTGAAGGAGATCAGAATCACCTGATGCAAGCACTGCACCATCATTGTCCACGTGTGAGCGAATAGTGAACAGTGATTTTTTGAATAGTTCGGTTATTTTTTCGGGTAACCCATAAAAACCGAAGTTCTCTTTATTCACCCACGCATACCAATAGTCTTGTGTTGTCCTGATAAGATGTTCAGGTGTTTTTTCTACCACATAATTATTTAATGTATGTGCCTCTTCCAGTGATTTAGCGACCGTGATCCAGTAATAGAATACTTTTCGCTCATGTGGCTGAAGCGTGAGCGTGACACCCATGACAGAGTCGACCTGACCATGTTCAATCGCATTCTTCGAGAGTACGCCGTCTTCTGCGTCAAGATGGGTCCCTTCTTTTCCTTCAATACCAAATAACCCGACCGCATAATCGTCGAATCCGTTACCTTCTGACAGTGCATTGATCAGGAGCACGCGTCGCCCTTTGTAATGTATGAGTGTTTTATGAATAGGGTCGTAGTATGCCGTGTCGCCACGATGAGATTCATAGAGTTCAAACTGATGTGAGAAGAACATCTTTACATCACGTTTATAATCTGCGCCGTTTTCTACGCTTATTTTTCTGATATAAATATTTTTTTCGTTATAGACTATTTCATGGAGATGAATAGAAAGATTCTGTTCTTTGTTTAGAGCCTGAATATGACCTGAAAGTGTTTCATGACCAGAATCAATGGTGACATCCCACGCTGGTTCATCGAACCAATGAAGTTTTCCGTCTGTATATGCACCTATGCGATGCTTAAAACGGCCGATTTGATTTTCAAGGCCAACATAGGGAAAAAAGAAGTCGCACACACGTGCGAATTTATCGAGCATGACCAAAATGTTGCCATTCCCGAGACTCAGAAGTTTAGGCATATTTTTTGTATCTTTCCAGATAGCGATCAATGGCGCGTATAGATGTTTTTATCGTACGGGCTTTGCGAAGTGCTCGTGCGCATTGTTTATCTTGAAGCACAAATTCAACCCATGCAGCAAAATCGTTTTTGTCTTTCGTTACATGGAAATCGTATTGTTCTTGCGACATTGTCTCAAACGCTTTCTTTAATTCAAGCATGTCATGTAACTGAGCACCCTTATGTAAGAAAAACTGCTGGTCACCAACGGCTTGTGGAAGGTTGTAATGCTCTTCCAACTCATTTGTGGAAAGTGTGTTGATAATGGTGTTTAAATCATTATTCATACCTTAATCTCAATTGTAAATCATGTAAAACATTCATACAAGAGATAAATGCATCATATGGTGTTTCGTAAGGTGAAAAGTATTTATGCACGTCTCCATCGGCAAACCATTTTGTGCACATATAGTAGTAGTGATCAGATGTCTGGAGCCGTCGCCAGTCTTCAATGAGCTTCTTATTTTTAGTCTTTAAAACCGGCTTCTCGAGATCATACACCTGTTTAATTGCATCATGCTGCATGTCATTCGATAACCATGCCGAAAGGTCGCGCTCAGTATCTGCCCACGACATGAAGTGGGGGACATCGAGTTCAGCGACTGCTTCATATTTCTTCACTGCTTCTGTGGGTGTAATAAAACCATTATCAGGATGCTTGAGTATTTCATGAGGAAGCGCTTTCATAAAATCAAATATTCCTGTATCTGCCCATTGATGTTCGCCAAACGTTTCATAATCCATAAACAGGTTTATTATTTCTCCATTACCGTTTACCTGTGAAATCCATGACGCAAATTTAGGTGCGGTGAGAGGCCATTCTTTCCATTCCTTCGAGGAAAAACGAAATGCAATATCATCAGATAGTTTGTAGTTTTTGAGAAGGAGTTTAATTTTTTTAGTTCCTGCTGGTCGATAGAGAAAATTGGGACTTCTCCATCCAAGAATGTGGTCAGCTCCTTCAGCAATGATGCCTTTGTATCCCATCTTTTCGACTTCCTGAGCTACATCGTTACGATATATAAGTTCAGTATTGCGGAATACATGGGGGGTGTAGTTAAATAATTTTTTCAGCAGATCTTTGTGCATCTTGACCTGCTTTTTGAATTCAGTTTTAGAGTATAGAAACGACAAAGAATGGTAATATGTCTCACTTAATAATTCAACGCGACCCGTTTTAACAAACTTTTGAAAAGATTCAAGTACTTCAGGATAGTATTGTTGCATCTGTTCCATGAAAACTCCAGACAGAGAAAAACTTATTTTGAATTCCGGATATTTCTGCAGAAGTTCAAGTAATACATGGTTTGCTGGCAGATAACATTTATTTGCTACTTTGCGAAGAATTTTTCTGTTATCGAGATTTGATTCTGAAGTATCGTCAAAATAATTATGATCACGGCCCACATCAAATATACGATATTTTCTTAATCTAAACGGCTGGTGTACCTGGAAATAGAAACAGACTGATGCCATATAATATTTTATCCTAAATGTTGATAGAGTTGAATACATTCGTGGGCAGCTTTGTCCCAGTTAATTGATTCAAGTTCTTTTCTACTGTGCTGGTTGAGTGTTTTTCTGAGTGATGGATGCTTTAATACGGAAACTATCTTATTAGCCATCTCATCGGTATCCCAGAAGTCTGTTTTGAGAGCATGGTTGAGCACTTCAGAAACACCTGATTGTTTCGATATGAGGACAGGAGTATTGTTTGCGATACTTTCGAGTGCCGTGATGCCGAACGGTTCGGACACTGATGGCATTACAAGGAGGTCTGCAGAGCGATAGATATTATTAAGCTCTTTACCTCGTAGATATCCGGTAAAAAAAACTTTATTACTTATGCCAAGGTGTGTGGCCGTATTGATCATCTGGTGTTCCATATCTCCTGAACCTGCTATAACAAACACAACATTGTGATAATACTCTAAAACCTTCTTTGCAGTCTGAAGAAAATAATCAGGACCTTTCTGAAGAGTGAGCCTACCGGTGAACAGGACGATTTTAAATCCATAACTCTTTAAAGCGAGCGCAGATGAACCTGTTAATGAATGGTTATACTCACGCAGGTTAATGCCGTTGTAGACTACCTGTACTTTGTGTGCAGGGACGCCGTATTTGCCAACGATTATATGTTTTGTCAGATTACTTACTGCGATTATTTTGTCTGCTGTTTTCATGCCTTGCTTTTCAATTGCATACACTTGTGGGTTAGCCCCGCGGCCACCAGATCGGTCAAACTCTGTTGCATGGATATGTGCAACCAATGGTTTTCTGCTTACTTTTTGGGCTGCCATTCCCGCTGGAAAACTGAGCCAGTCATGAGCATGAATTACGGTGTGTGGTGTTGTCTTTGCAATTTCGGCTGCCTGACGACCATATCGAAGTGCTTCGCTTACTAAATTGTTTCCATATAATGCGGTTTTATATAAGTGCCTTTCATGTTCATATGATTCTTCAGTGCTGTAAGGAAGTAGAAGTGAGTCTATATCTTTGATTACTATTTTACTGGTGTCTGCAAAAGCAAATTTAACTGCACCTGATGTTAATCTGTAGCGTCGAGGGAGAACAAAAGTTATGGGTACACCTTGATTACTTAATGCTTTTGTCAGACCATAACAAGCCACGCCTAAACCGCCACTGTTAAACGGTGGAAATTCCCAGCCGAACATGAGCACTTGAGGTGTTGACATTTCTATCGCATTATTTGTTGCGCTTTTTTACGATCCACAATAATATGTAATACGTACTTACGTTACTTAAAAAATAGCACAAAATTTTTAATCACGCAATGACTAATTTAGTCATAAATCCAGATGTTTCAGGAGATTTTCGCGCATGTTTTCGATAGGTGCTGGAAGTGAAGTCAGAAGCTCAAATTGAGATGTCTCACGAAATAGTATACGGTCAATACCATGAATAAGTGTTGCTCCTCTTTCGCGTGCTTCTTTTAACAATAAGGTTTCAAACGGATATATAGTTGTATCAAACACGATGTGATGTTTACCTATTACAGACGGGTGTACAGGAATATCATTTTCAAGTGGTGCTGCACCTAGGTTAGTTGTGTTAATGAGAATATCTGCATTAAAAATGAGATCAGTCTGAGTTGGTGTTCCATGTTTACAGCCAATTTCGAGAGCCAATGCACTCGATGCATAGACATCTGCATCTATTATCATTACAGTTGCACCTTTTGAAGTAAGTCCGAATCCGATTGAGCGGGCGAGACGGCCAGTTCCAAAAATAACCACCTTTTTATATTCTAGCGAATATTCTGCAATGTGAGGTACCATTGTGTTTTGAATAGCAATTGCTGCACCAAGCCAATCTGTATTATAGCCTGCGAGTTCACCATTATGATTCACAATGGTATCTACGCTACCAATTTTTCGTGCTACTTCTTCTATGCGGTCGAGGCTATGAATGACAGATTCATTATGAGGTGCAATACATGT
>CAYXCP010000048.1:555-8107 GCA_964463455.1 uncultured Gammaproteobacteria bacterium | reverse complement strand
CATTAACCGGACGAGTTGGTATAACCAGAAGTGGGAAGTTAACTCAGTTTTACTCTCGTGAAAAGCTTGCTCTGCTATTAAAAGAAAAAATGGATACTTTTGAAATAGTTGTGGATGAGTCAGGGATATATACTGATAGTATGGGTACCTGGGCTTCAATAGGTGCTCTAGCTAGAAACCTACCAGTTACACGTAATCTTGTAAGGAAAATTATTGTAAGTAATAATATTCCGAGACGAACAGGAACCGTAGCAAACGTCCCCTGTGAGCTTTATCTACTAGAGAATGTGAGACAGATACTCATAGATAAAGGAAATATATCGGAGCACATAACTGACGCAAATGGAATTTACGTAGCATCTGATGGTGAAACATACGGTAGTATCCGCGGGCTCACACCTTTGATTCAAGCATCACCAGAAGCATCGGGATTGAATATAACTCTCGATAATGTAAAAGACTTTATAGATCGATATACGGAATCATATAATATAGTATATTTACAAGGCGCCATTCCGAGCAGGGTAGGTAATAAAAAAGCAAAAATATATTCTTATAGTAGCCTTCTTCGAGCTATGACTGAACAAGGCTATTTTGAACGAAAGCGCAAAACCTCAAAATAATTTGTTTCCATTTTCTTACATTAATTGAACGCCATTCATACACTACCTACGTATACTCAAACTATTATCAATTTCCTAATTAAATATGTCATTCAATGATCTCTTAAAAAAAACAGAAGGTATTGCTCAGCAGGTAAAAGGTGAAGTAGAAGTTAAAACAGGTAATCCAGTAAAAGGAAATGTTGATAAAGTTCAAGGAAAAGCCAAAGAAACAATGGCTGATGTCAAAATGAAAACTGAAGATGCTCTCAAGAAATAAACACATACTATAATTAGGTATGGTTTCAGACGAATATCAGATTCTTACTTTTTCATCACCGCAGGAATGGAACGCGTGGCTCGAAAAGAATCACGATTCCATTCCCGGTGTATGGCTTCGCTTTTATAAAAAGGCATCGGGTATACTTTCGCTTACCTATGCGCAGGCTCTGGAAGAAGCATTATGTTATGGCTGGATTGATAGCCAGACAAAAACGTATGATGATACATCATATCTCCAGAAATTTACACCACGAAGATCAAAAAGTATATGGTCGCAAATAAATACTGAACATATCCAACGTCTCATCAAAGAAGGCCGGATGAAACCTGCTGGTATGAAAGTAGTTGAAGAAGCTAAGAAGGATGGCCGCTGGTCTGATGCGTATAGCTCTCCATCAAAAACGACCGTACCTCCTGATTTTCTTGCATTAGTAAACAAGAATAAAGAGGCTAAGTCATTTTTTGAAACATTAAATAAAACCAATCTCTACGCAATTGCCTGGAGACTTCAGTCTGCTAAAAAGCCGGAGACCCGTGAAAAAAGAATGAAAGATATAATAGTAATGCTTACAGAAAAGAAGAAATTTCATTAACTAGATCCTGTATTTTTTAAGAAGATAATATCCAGATCCAAAGAGCATAATGCCAACGGCACTTGCGAGAATGGTAGCATCCACTCCTCCCGTTACCGGCATCTGCGATGTAGCACCTGCAACTGCCTCAGTTGCCATTACTAATTTAAAGGAATACGAATTTGACTCAGAACTGATAGTAATGGTATGTGTCCCGTTTTTTAACTGAGTTCTGTATAACCAGTTTCCGTTATCCTCTGCTCTGATGGTCTGCACTGTGTCATCTATATATATATCAACATTCGAACCATCACTGGTTGTTCCACTTAAGATCGGATTAACCCCCGTATAGTACCAAATTTTGTATAGTTTACCTCCCGTATTAAGACTGCCAATACGCCATACCTTAAATTCAGCACCGAAACTGATTCTGGCTAGAGATAAAACAAGAAATAATAGTACAAATCCGGATAAGATTCGACTCATTTCTTCATTCTATTGAGTATACAGATCACTGTCAAACACTAGTTTACTATATGTGATCTGTATCACAAATTCACATTTAGCATGTATAATAAAGGTCATCATGTTTAAAGAAAATAAAAATTTGCTGGTCATAGCTCTGATCGCCATAGTTAACGCGCTTGGATATGGCATCATCATTCCGATTCTATATTCCTATTCCATGAAATATGGACTCAGTGATTTCCAGAACGGTCTCCTATTTGCAACCTTTTCGCTGTGTCAATTTTTGTCCACCCCGATTATCGGAAGATTATCAGATAAATATGGTAGACGGCCATTACTACTCATTTCATTGAGTGGAACCGTTATTTCATTTCTTCTTATGGCATTCGCACCAAGTGCCATATTCCTTTTTATTGCACGCGCACTTGATGGTATGACGGCAGGAAATATCCCCGTAGCAACCGCCGTTATTACAGATACAACTCCTCCAAAAGACCGCGCCAAAGGATTTGGCATCATTGGTGCAGCTTTCGGTTTTGGATTTATTTTCGGACCTATCATTTCAGCAACAACAGTCTCAACAAACGCTACCTATCCTTTTATAATCGCAGCTGCTGTTTCATTAATAGCAGTAATCATTACTGCTATATTCCTGACTGAAACAAATCAACACATAGGCGAAACAAAACATGATAAATTGTTTGATTTCGGCAAACTATTCCATGCACTGACTAACAAAACAATTGGTGCAACACTCATACTTACACTCCTGTATTTCACCGCATTCTCTATGTTCATATACGCATTCCAATCATCGGCTGTAAAAATTCATCACATGTCAGCTAATCAGATATCTCTCGTATTCACATTGTTTGGTGTTATTGGACTTATTTCTCAGGTCGTACTCGTCGGATTAGTGACAAAAACGTTTGGTGTGAAAAGAACATTTATGTTCTCTCTCTTGGGCACAAGTATTGCTTTTATCGCTATGTATTTCACCACCACGGTGCCGGCATTTATCATCGCAAACGTAGCATTAAGCTTTGTGAATGCCTATGTCCAACCGTTGACACTCACTATATTATCTGAAGAAACCGATCCAAAAGAGCAGGGAGAAATGCAGGGAATTAGTGCCTCATATATGAGTATAGGTCAGATCATCGGACCAATTCTTGCGGGTATTGCCGCAACTATTTCAGTAAGCCTCCCGTTTGTTGGCGCAGGACTTCTGACCTTTGTGTGCTATTTCCTGTCATTTGAGATATTTGCCCATCTTCCAAAAAAGACAATCAAACCATAAAGCTATATCACAGCATCCTCTCAGTCGTGAGTGATATACTCCTCGTATGAAAAACAAAACACAGATTATCTGGATAACCATATTAGTCATTGTGCTCATTTCATCATTTTTTATATTCCGAAATAATACAGAAAACAATGAAGTAAACGAGGAGAATTCTGTACCTAATCCAACATCATCAGTAGCACCAACAGAGGAGGCTTCTACTCCATCAGGGAAAACTATCTCAGTAAAAACGTATACATACACTGAAATTGCTAAGCACAATAACAGGAACGACTGCTGGCTGGTTATTGATAACAATGTATACAATGTAACCGGCTTTATTGATAATCATCCCGGAGGGAAAGACATACTAAAAGGATGTGGAAAAGATGCAACAGGCATGTTTGCAAGAGAAAAAGAGCATAAAGAAAACTCAGCAAACAGTCTACTTCCACCATATCTCATAGGTACGCTGAAGTGATTAAGTAAATCCAGGGAAATAATCAGCACGAATTTGCACCATGGGAACACCAACGTTTTTGAGCAGATCACGATATGCGTTAACCATTGTGCCTGGTCCCGAGATATAATACATTCTTTCTTTTATATCAGGAATATAATTCGCAAGCATTTCGGGTGTAATATGTCCTTTTTCTCCACTCCATTCAGGGTTTGCAGTATCGGCTTTTGTGACAACATAGATATTTTTTAGGCCGATGTCTGGAGCTGTTTCATCGAACACATTTTTATAAGCAAATCCGTCTGGCTTGGACGCGCAGTAAAAAAGCACAACGTCCCGTTTATCTTTTTTGTCTGCCATGTATCGAATCATACTTCTAAACGGTGTTATCCCTATGCCACCAGCAATCCATACAATTTTTTTCGTTATATCTTCAGGTAGAGTGAAATCGCCCGCAATATGAGATGGCCCTATATCGTCACCCTTCTTCATCGCAAGTAATGCTTTTTTGTAGCTACTGGACTGCACAGGATCAATGCGTACTCCGATCCTTAATTCATTTTCAGTAGGAGATGATGCGATAGTAAAATACCTGCGTATGCCACGACTATCGGGATTCTTATGTGGAAGTGTCCATTCCATATACTGTCCTGCACGAAATGGAATATGTTTGCCTGGCTCAAATACAAATTCATATATTTCAGGCGTCAATTTATTCTGAGCCATAAGAGTCAAACGTAATGTTTGTTTTGGACTGACAATGTATGAATACACGTTGCCCAGAACCAGTGCAAGTTCCGGTGTTGAGAAAATTCTTCCAATCTGAAATTGTAACCCAAATAAAACACCTGTTATGACGGCGTATATAATTTGTGTTTTTTTTGTTGGTGGAGTTGTGAGAGGTTCTGTGAACATGACAGTCGCAAAGAATATGATGGGCCAGGATATAAGAATCTCAACGAATGAAATAGCAGTTAATGCAGTCTTATTAATTATTCCCACTACAACTATCGTAAGCATCGCTGTAAGGATGTAGGTCAAAACCATAGGAAATCTGCGTATTTTCCACACAATAGCAAATCCAAAAAGCGCACCAAACGGTAGTAACGATGGCGTTGCGATCCACCAGATGGACTCGCCACTTCCTATGATTCCGATAATAACGAGAGCAATAGCCGCAGGATTAAAAATATGTCGTTTATGAAAAGCAAACAGGTACTTAGATGCCATGGCAATCATACCGGTCAGTATAAGAATAGGAAGTCCTTTGACATCTGTCACCGGAGACAATACAAAGAACAATATGAGTCCTGTAATAAGAGATGATTCTGTGTTTGCCGGAATTTTCAACATCGAAGAAAAAAGATAGTTAGTGCTATAGCATATTCCAACAATGGTGATCAGACTTAGGATCATCATAGGAGCACTGAAAGACAGAATGTGAAGAAATGCAAACAGGATTGAAATAGCAGCAAGTATCGCTAGTGAATACAGTACAAACTGGTACATCGCGAATCGGTCAAGTAATGCGTCTATCTGTTTTTTCATATGTCGTTATTGAATAAATAATTCTCCTGGAAATTCGCGTGAATGTTCAACGGAAAAATCAGGCCGTACCAGTACGTACTCAAACGTATACTCTTCTTTAAGTGTAGATGGTTCCACAAAAAAAAGACATGTCGAAAGTGCATCCGCAAGAATGGTGGACGGTGAGACAGTCCACACGGCAAGTACTGAAACAACTGGTTTCAGTGTACGAGGATCCAATATATGGTGATAATCACCCCATGCTCTCCTATTACCTGCAGAGCCACAAAGCGATGCATTCCTAAGTTTTGCAACGCCCAGTATTTGTTCCGTGTCTGTTGGATGTTCGAGTCCAATTGTCAGATTCTTTTCTTCATTAGTTCGATGTCTGATATCACTACCTGCATCGACACAGTACGAGTTATACCCGTGTTTTTCAATAAGCTCACCCACAATATCTATGAGATGCCCCTTTCCTGCTGCCCCAAAATCGAGTAATGCAGTTTTTTTCATCGTTAAGATAGTATCTTTGTATGTCATTACATCATCCCATGGTAACGGCGGAGATAGGAGCTCCTTTGGTTTAAGAGAATAAGTTGCATCGTAACCTGCATCAGATAATAACTGTCCAATAAGAGGAGTTACTGCACCGTGTGTGCTGTTATATATCTGACGGTATGTGCTAAAAAGCTCATGAGAATCCATTGGTAACGAGTAAGTACCTGACTCCTTGGCAATCGCTGTTATGAGTGAATCATCACGAAAACGCGAGTATGTTTTGTCGTAGCATTCAATGCGCTGGTGTATTGCTTCTTGAAGGGTAGATCGAGCATCATGCGATATGTCGCCCTCAATGTCTATCTGCCAGAATGTTCCAATAGATTCAAACGAAAAATGTGTCATGCTTTCGCTTCTGCCTTGATTTTTTCAACTGCATCGTTGAAACCCTTTGGAGTAAGTGATGATCCCGCAATTTTATCAAGTTTAATCTCGCTGATATTTTTTCCTATAACAAATTCTTTATATCCATCAGCAAACTGACCCTAGAATTTCTGTGACATAGGTCGTACTGCTTCTGGAGTTACCTCAGAATGTGTAACGACTCCGTCTTTTATAGTAAGTTTAACTCCTATTTTTTCTTCGCCTCCTGGTGATATATATATTCCTTCCTGTGTATATGTTCCGTCTTTGAATGTTGTTTTTGCCATCATAGCTGCAGTTGGTGATATCGCGGCAACTGAAGGAGAAGGTGCTTCCGTCATAGCCAGACTTGGTGATTTACTACTTGAGGTTGAATAAACGTAAATGCCAATTGCTACTACTGCAATTATTGCAATTCCAATAAGACCCATTGGATTGGTGGTTTTTTTTTGTTCGTTAGGTGTTTCCATCTTATAATGGTAATCTAAATCGATAGATCATTCAAGTATGCACTTCTCTGTAGGTAAGTATGCCCAGAGTAACTAGCAGTAATCTTCAATTTATACCTATAATATACTGTAAATTCATCACTGGATCTGCTATAATTCACTACTGATATGGAAAGCGTATTGCATATTTTCCGGAAACAACAAGCTAAAACTCTCGTCACCATTACATCTCCTTCAAAAAATCCGGTTGCTATTCACCTCATTGGTAAAGAAGACGTTAAGAATGTGGGCAACATATGGCGTAAACTTGAGAAACAATTTAAGGAAGTGAGTATTACCTGTAAGTGGGACTGGGTTAAAACCTGGCTCGATATTTACGGTGATCAGGTCGATTACTGGTTTTTTATAGGTATGGTTAATGGGAAAGCAAAAGGCATCATTATGATAACCCGCGAAACTCATCGTCCCCTCCCCTTACCAGTCAAAGCATTTCATATAGGAACTCACGGTGAGCCATATAGTGATAGAGTTCGCATGGTGCATAACACCGTATTAGTATCTGACAAATATAAAGAGCAGTTTTTTTCAGCTTTTCTTGATCGCTTTAATGAACTATTTACCTGGGAGGAACTCGTACTCGATGATTTCAATAGCGAAGGTGGTGCACTTTTTGAAAAACTTCTTACACAGCGAAAGTATGATCTGACGGTTGAACATCAGCATTGCCGTTTATTTGACCTTGATATCCCGAGAAAAAGTAAGACTTCCATCATGGAAAATCTCGGTAAAGAGACAAGACATTCGATAAGACGTTCCATGAAAGCCTTAGGCGACTTAACCGTTGAATGGGCAGAAACACCCGAGCAGGCACACAATATTCTGGACGAGCTCATTGCACTCTATCAGAAACACTGGACAGCACGTGATAAAAAGGGGATGTTCGCATCTGAACGATTTACCAAGTTCCAGAAGGAGATAATTTCTAA
>CAYXCP010000048.1:0-545 GCA_964463455.1 uncultured Gammaproteobacteria bacterium | reverse complement strand
CGGTTCAGTTATTCTGTTTAGAGTATCGAGCAAACAATATGGAACGATCGGATGTTTATATCTGATTGTAGATAAAGGGATCGGATATGGGTACCAGTGCGCCTTTAATGACTTTGAAGGCATTGAGATTGCAGGCATCAATAAAAAAAGATTACGTCCCGGATTTGTCGTTCATGAGTTATGTATAGAAGAATGTCTAAAAAGAGGTATCAGAGCATATAATTTTTCTGTAGGCGAGTATCCTTATAAAAAAGAATTAACTAATGCCGACAGCGAAATTATCACGATAGCAGCAAGACATAGCATCAAGCCTTTGCTGCGCGATAATATAATGAACCTCTATCTCAAAATGGACGATAGTAAGCAACTTTCAGTGTTTCTAAAACCTCTCCGTATGCTGCTTTAACAAAAAAAATCCGGGGCAGAACCCCGGATTAAGAAAGAATCATGAAAGCCCCTTTATGGATTAGGTGCCGCATTTACGTCATTCCTAAGCCATCCTCCACGACGTCCCAGTCCCGGTCGAAGTATAGATGGGTCAATCC
>CAYXCP010000047.1:0-8199 GCA_964463455.1 uncultured Gammaproteobacteria bacterium | reverse complement strand
TATCTTTTTTTGATGTCACTACCTGCATTAGTAATATTCGTAACTTTAAACTGATCTCCATAAGGAGCAACGACTTCGTTTACTTTCTTTTCTACGATAGAAGCTGTGTCATCAATATTAGACGATGATGATTTAAATACATTAAACGTGACTGATTGCTGAGGCTCGTGATTAGGTGTGGCAATAAACGATTTGCTTTGGCCATCCTTGGATGTTTCATACACGGAAGCGATATCACCTAGCTGTACTGAATTTCCCTGTGTTGTAATGCGTATATGGCGGATATCATCAATGGTTGTGATGGCTGGATCAATAGTAAGAGTAAATAGAGATGATGAACCGTCAAGATTACCTGCAGGATATGATGATGCAGCTTTTTTAACTGCTGCCGATAACAACGCTGGATTAATGCCGAATTCGCGTATTTTTGCTGGATCGATAAGTACAGTAACTTCCTGTGTATCAAAACCTGACATCTCAACACTACTTACCTGATGAATATCTTTGATTTTATCTTTCAGCAAATCCGCAAATCGCATAAGAGAACCAACATCACCTTTGGATGATAATGAGAAAGTCCATACTGGCTGGTTTTCGAAATCGAGTGCAATTACTTTAGGTGTTTGTGCATCTTCAGGAAGTGTCACTGCATCCAGTTTTGCCTGCACATCATCGCGGGCTTTGTCACGATTTGCTGTAGATACAAACTGCATGGTGATAACAGATACATTTTCATTTGAAACTGATGTTATCGTATCGAGCTTATCCATGCCAAGAAGGACATCTTCCTCAGGACGTGTGATGAGCGACTCTACATCTTCAGGTCCTGCACCAGGCAATACGGTCGAAATAACTACAATAGGTATTTTGACTTCAGGATTTAGTCTACGAGGAAGAGCAAATATACTTACGACACCGAGTGCTACAACGGTAAGAATCAATAACAAGACCAGGCGGAAATTAACCACCCATTTAGCATGAAGACTGTTCCAGAGCTTGGGATCAAACTCGAGCTGGTCAAGATATGATTTAAAGTTCTGCATGATTATTGAGTAGTAATATGGTCGCCATTAATAATATTTCTGTTTACGATAATACTGTCGCCTGCATTTAATCCACTTTCAACCTGTACATAACTTCCGTACACTTCGCCAAGAACTACTTTTTTAGTCTTAGCGATTCCCTTTTCATTTACATATACATAGGCAGCATCACGACTCTGGTATACCGATTCAATAGGTACAAATGGAACGGTTGCTGAGGTGTCAGGATATCCAATAGGTAGTTCTACATCTACATATCCCTTATCAGTTACTGCAGATGCATATTCACTAGGAATAGAATATTTGATTGCATATAATGAGCCCTGAACAGCTTCTGTTGAGACAAATGAAGGTACTACAGCAAGTGTTTTACTTCCAAGCTTAATGGAACTGGTTTCAAATTGAGAAATTCTCTGCGCGATTTGCTGGGGAGCGTAGACTACAACATCCAGATCTCCTCCATCACCCGCAATGGAAACAAGTGCTGTGCCCGGTGAAACATACTGCCCAAGGCGTACATAAATTCGCTGAACAACACCTGAGAATGGAGCTACCGGATGCATCGTAGATTCATTGACCTGTGCTATCTGCAACTGAATTCTACTGATTTCTTTACTCAGATCGAGGGCTTTTGCCTGTAAATCGAGCTGTCTCTGTGTGATATCTCTCTGGATATCTGCAAGTCTTGTCGGAGGATTGTCAGAATTTACCTGATATTTTGCACCGCGAAGTCCGCTTTGCAGTTGATTTATTGCAGAAACATACTGACTTTTCATCTGCTTTGCCGCAAGTATCTGCTGGTCATTTGATCCATTATTGTTACTTGAACTTAGGTTGTTTATATTTGCATCGAGAGAATCTACAATATTTGAGTTAAGTGATATAAGTGATTCTGTATCAGCTATTGAGGCATCTGTTATTTTACGAAGCTCTTCTACATTAGAACGATTTTTTTCAGCTGAATCACGCTGTTTATTGATAAGATCTTTTTGCGTATCATAGGTATCGAGCACGTTCTGGTATTGTAACGCTGCCTGCTGACGAAGAAGTGAGAACGTATTTCCGCCCTGATAGTTATTAGTCATCCATATGAGATTGGTTCCTCGGCCGATCTGCTGTCCTTCAGACACATTGATTTCCTGAATAACACCTCCCATAAGGGAGTTAACCGTTATATTAGCTGATTTTTCGACCTGTCCCTGAAGATGCACTGTTGGAGCAGTACCAATATGGTACACATTAACACTCTTAACGGGTACATGGGTGTCTTTTTTTTCTGCTGCAGGCTTTCGTATGAAATTACTGAGTGCTATAAGGACTAATAAAACAGCAATCATTATGAAAAAGCTTCTCAGCGGAGCACGCTCAATGCGGGCAGTAACGTATTTGTACGTAGCACGAAGCTTGTTTTTTGCTGAGGTTAGTATGTCTTTTATACGCATATTCATCCCCGAATTATAACAGATTATAGGCTTATTGTCAAGATACTTAGATATGCTAACTAGTTATTATTTCCTATTGACAAAGTGAACGATTGTTTACTACACTGTAGTTATGAAAACGAATCATCTTGAAGCAGTAAAGGCATTTTATAAAAAAAACCGCAGACTCCCGTCTTATTCTGAGATGCTTGTTCTGTGCGGGTTTGCATCGAAAAATGCCGTGTATAAGCTGGTTCAGAGATGGCTCGAAGAAGGTCTGGTCAAAAAAGTAAACAATAAACTCGCACCCACTTCACGATTCTTTGCACTTCCACTTCTTGGCATTATTAAGGCAGGGTACCCGATTCTTGCTGAGGAAAATAAGCAATACCTGACCATTGAAGAATATCTTATCGACGATCCCCAGGCATCATTTCTCTTAAAAGTTTCTGGTGACTCTATGATCGATGTAGGTATATTTGAAGGAGACATCGTAGTCGTAGAAAAGAAAAAAGAAGCAAATGCCGGCGACATAGTGCTTGCAGAGATTGATCGAGAGTGGACACTCAAAATACTTCGCAAAAACAAACAGCGCTTATACCTTGAAGCAGCTAATCCAAAATATCCACCTTTTATACCGAAACACGAGTTAAAAATCTATGGTGTCATTAAAGCCGTAGTACGTAAGTTTAATTAACGTAGATTCTTAGCTGCAATATAATTACTGCAGAAAATGAGCACGAGTACTGCGCCTACATGAAAAGGCGTCAGGTGTATAACGGTAAGCACTCCTTTAAGTTCAGGTACTGCCCAGTTATGATACAGATTGATAAAATGAATGAGTGAAATGAGTGTTAAGGCTGCAAACTGTTTACGGTTATGTAATGCGATAGGTATGGCAAAAACAAGAGCCTGAAGTAAATGTCTTTCATGAATTTTCGTAAAGAACATAAAAACACTCACCCCTCCTATATATAAGATGGTAAGAATAAATAGTGGTGTTATTTGTTTATTTCGTGCTTTGATATATGTGATAAGCAGTACAACGGAACTGATGATATACCCCCATAATCGATACGATAGTCCATATAGCCTTGTAGTATCCAAAATGTCTTTCCATCCTGTCACAAGAGACCAGAGATTAAATGAGTAATTACTGACATACGGAAGTCCCGAAACCAGTATCATCTTGTTCCAGTACGTGATAAAAGGATAGACAAGAGAGATCTGTGGAGAAAACGGAAGAAAGAGCAACCAGAATGTACATATGCATATAAGCATTGATAGAATCATTTTTTTATATCCATACATGTATGCTATTGCGCCAAATATAAAGGGAATGAAGATGACTATACTCTGTTTACTCAGTATTGCGAGTGCGAATAATACTGATGACAGAATGAATCTCTTCCTGAACAATACGTAATAACACCCGGCAATAAGAAAGACGAGTGGGAGCGAATCAATCTGGCCCCATAGTGCAGAGTTATAAAAAAACGCAGGATTGAGTAGCACAAAACCAGCTGCGATCAATGGCGCTTTACGTGAATGAGGATATAGTTTCTTAGCGATTAAATAGAGATAATATGCTATGCCGATATCTGAAATAACTGCTGGCAGTTTCACGATGGCAGCATATACACGATAGATATCAAAATAATACATAATGGAAGAAGGGAACGCGCTGATATGAGTATTGAGATACCAGCATATATGAAACAGAAGTTTGTTTAGCAGATTTCCTGCGGTAAAAAGATAGATTGCTACGGGTGGATAATTAGGATAAGTAGTTGAGTATCGTTCTATCGATTTATGATCATAGAAACCCGAGATACCATGTTTGAGTACCTCACGTCCCCATCCCATGTGGCTGTTGACATCAAAACTATAATCATAAAACAGCAGCGCCAGACGGATGATAATTCCACTGACAAATAACCAGAGTAATGGATTTTTTAACTTCATTTCTTCTCAAGCAGACTAATTATCTTATCAAGCTTGTCTATTTCAATGCGTGAGAGTGCTTTTTGAAGCATCTCAATTTCTGATTTTGCTTTAATGTTTGTTTCATAATCCGCCTCTGCCTGAATTCTATCACGCTCTGCCTGCCTGTTCTGAGCCATCATAATGATAGGTGCAGCATATGCGGCTTGAACTGAAAAAAGAAGATTAAGCAAAATGAATGGATACGGATCCCAGTGCGCAACAAGCGCTATTATGTTTAGCGTTATCCAACACATAACTGCAATCGTCTGAATAATGATAAACGTCCAGCTACCCATACCTGTTGCAACCCGATCAGCAACTTTCTGTCCAAACGTAAGTTGATCAGAATGTTTCTGATGCCAGTTTTTATTATTCATATATATTAGAATATCATAATCCATAGGTGCCGAGTCTCACTCAGTGCCTATGAAAAAGTAAGTCATCATACATGAATCAGATACGTCTCATGTCCTATACAAATTCATCCTGATATTTACTTGTTAAGCATTATTTCTTTTCTTTTGTAGATGGCCATTCTTTTTCTTCTGTGCTAGAGAAAAACATGAAGTTGATAGTAGTAAATAACAAGAATATAATTGCGCTTCCTCCATACAACAGTATCTGAGGAACAATTTTTTGTCCAAGTGTTTGTTGCACGCTTTCATCAGAAGAATAAACTATCGTAAATGGCTGTTTGGCCAAGGTAAGATACTGTGCAGATCTATACACATTTCCTTTTTTTGTTGCAAGTAAGTCATCAGTTGTAGCGTCCGTATCAATATTCTTAAGATCTGTTCTGCCATTATAAATTGCTGCCGTAATACCCGAATTCTGGGTGTCAGATAGCTGATCAAACAATATATCAGGATCAAGAAGTACCGCTATAAATCCTTTAAGCTCAAGGCCCTTAGTTGCATGCCTGAATACGGGATTATACACAGTTATTCTGCTGGCATTAAGAATGATATGATTTGAAGTAGCTCGTGGTTCTCTGAGTACAACGGCTTCACGCATAAGTTCTGCCTGTCTTGGATCTGATGCAAGATTATATCCAAACAGTGACTTATTTTCTTCAAACGGAACTATATATTTAATAGCATATGCATTTTTTTCATCACTGGGCGGGAATACATTAAAAAATGGATATCCAACATCGGACATCGATTTATCGGTTTTTACATCAGTTACAAATGCTGAGATATCAGTTACATTTTGAACGTAAGCAACAGCGGTAACTGCTTTATACAGATCTTTTTTCTCTGACAGAATATCAAAGTAATAGTTTTGAAACTCTTTTCTATTAACTACCTCATTATGAGTCATAAATGCCGCACCATAGATCGGCAAATCCATATATTCTTCTAATACAGAACTGGCGCTTTTTGAATAACTCAGGACCCGTTCGTTAAACGTAGCATGCGATATATTTGTTACATAATTACGAGAAACCTGCCACAGGAAGAAATTTGCAGTCAGAAGGATGATAAGCAATACGAAGCTCAGATAATAATGTTTTATACTACCTTTCACAGTACTCCTCCTTTGATTTTGATAGAGAACGCTTAGATAGACTTATTATTGCTGCAGATATCAGAAAACCACTACATGTATAAATAATATCTGATATATCACCATTCCAATAAATACCATGCACAACCCGATATCCATACACAAAATCACCTACCGATTGCATAAATAACCCCATCATGAGATAGCGCATTGGGACTGATAATACATCTTTTCCAATTCGTACACCAATGAGTGCAATCGCAAAAAGAAATGCATCACCTACCGGGTTGAGAAAGTTAAATATCATCTGTGCAGTATTTGATTGAGATGATAAATCAGGTGGAGCAATAAATAAAAATGTTGCGATATAAGTAATAAGGATAATAGTCATAGTGTCTCTTGCATTTTCATGAGTTATTCTGGCGTTCGCATAGGAGAGAAGATAGAGCGTACCTATTGAAACAGAGACTATGAATGCCAAAAAGAAAAAGTCTGCGATCGAGGGACTTGGAAGTTCGACCCGCAAAACAATATTGTAATAACTCCAGATAAACGCTGCTATCGTCCAAGCAAACTGACCGCCACAGATAAATAATATTCCTTTCTTTAATTTGGGAGGGAGACAGTATGACTGTGCATAATACAAACCAATAAGCCCTCCGAAAAAATATATTATGGCGTTGGCGATATTATAATCATAGTTCCAGACTGTACGGGTCAAAGGAAGAAACTGAAGATATACACCCCATGCCAATACCATAGCAAATAAAATAACAAAAAGTATTTTTATTGGATCTTTTAATCTTGACATAGTTATATGTATGCTCTTTATTTAGTTTACTGTTTCTCCAGATTATGTCAAGCATGCAAACTGTTTTACGGCTGGTTATAACAATAAGGTGACCTAAACTGCGATAACATCGCAAACCTTAATGATTTTGAAATCTGGAGAAAAGAATTTACAGGAATTATAGCCACGATAACTTCTGATTTTGATTCTAGCTAATTGGTCCGTTTACCCGAATGTATGTAAAAGTAAATGGAAACCTGTTAAGATGTTATCCTTCAAAAGTCGCACGTGTTTCAATGATCATTTTGTATAAAAGAGAATGGCATCCTTGTGGCTGCTACTACTGCGCTTCTTGCCTGGTCATACAAGCAGTTACCAAAAAGAATAGAGAGAAAACACATCATAACCTATACAGCATGGCATACCGCTAGTATTGAATGGATTGCAACAAAACTGACATTCATTCTTGATGGAAAAACAATCGGTACTTCAAAATGTACAGATTGATTGGGTGGCTATTTATGCTCCAAAGTAAATGATCTCATAATCCTTTATGATTAAGGAATGAGGTCATATGCGAAATCTGGAATTATCGAGGTATTTCTTCTTGTTGCAGTACTCGCAGCGAGTATTGGATATGGAGTCGTACATAATGCTGCAGAGTTCAAAACGTTTGAGTTCTCTTCTGCAATGACCCGTAAAGACGTATCTACTCCTACTACTACACCAGATCCCATTCGTTTTGATCGTGCAGTTGGGATTGGCATGACTGATGACTTAAGATTACAGGTCCAATTGAATGGTCAACGAACTGATATTCACCTGTTAGGAATAACCATTGCTAGTTCATCTGCTGACTGTATTCAAGATACAATAAAAAAAGAGATAACAAAAAAAGTACGTGGTCAACAACTCTATATGATCTATTACGAGAATACATCCCAGATTCAAGGCGTATATCCCAGATATACATTTTTGGAAGACGGATCCTCTCTGAATGGATATGTGCTTGCTCAAGGTCTGGGGCAAGCTACAACAGAAACACACCCGTATCTTGCTGACTTTACTATTGCTCAGGATATGGCACATACAAAAAAGCTTGGCATATGGAATACTCAATGTAGCACGGAGATAACGCCCACAGTAACTGTAAAGACAATTTCTCCATTTATAGTTCAGTATCTGGCATCAAGTACTCCCACTCCTTCACTTACTCCCTTTCAAAGTACACCCGTAATTGTGAAGAATGTATACACACCTCCGACAGTGAAACCTTCGCCAAATATAAAAACACCTACTCCATTACCTCCGGTAAATTTGATGACTTATCTCACTTCTACCGCATCGGCAGCACTTACACCTGTCAGGTCATTGAATTCTGATGTCATCTTTGACCTTATAAATAATCATCGACAGGTAAAAAAATTACCGCTTTTTGCATTAAGGGGGA
>CAYXCP010000046.1:2086-8229 GCA_964463455.1 uncultured Gammaproteobacteria bacterium | reverse complement strand
ATAAAATATGAACTTATAGGACTTAAAATTTAGTAGTGAAATAAAAATATATTTCATCTAGAATATACCATATGGATGAAGAATCCAGGTCACATAGACCTCAACTACGAGAAAAAACACAAACACCTACCGACTATACACTCAGCCGTCGATCGCTCTTGAACCTTCATTGGAATACACCACTGGCTGATTTTATTGATGCACCTGGTGCATTTTTTGAGCCCGATGTGAATCCGACACAAACACTAGGATCGTTTTTATCGGGAGAAGATGGCTTTCAATCGTATAAAGAATTCCGTGCTTCGCTTCGTACCAACTATGATAAAGAAAAACTAAAGAGGTTAGCACGCAGTTTGCATGATCATTTTCCGTTTCCAAAGGAATTACTCGAGCAGAATCCTGATTTGCTTAACTGGGTACCATGGCATGCTGTTATCGCAGAAGGTAAATGGGCAAGGTCGCGCGTTGGTAAAGAAACGGAACAATCGCGTGAGGTAATTCACAAAGCAACGAGAGGAGAGGTGTATACCAAAGAAATTCATGAAGCTTACCCGCAAGGGTATATAAAGGAACGTACAGAGATATTACTACACCGGCAGAATGCAAATGCGAGGATACAGGGTGTGCTTGAGGCGATTGCAAATTCAATTGATGCCATAGCAGATCGTGAAAAAATCGGTCAATTCGGCATCGGTGTAAAACAATTATTTACGCTTCTGGAAAATACAAATCAAACTTTTCGTGTAGTTACGAAACAGGTAGAAGGTGAACTCTTGGTTCTTGAAGTAAAGAAAGGATACGACGAAGATTATTATGTAAGGTTCACAGATCCGAGCGAGGAAGACAAAAAAAGGTTTTTACAAAAACAAAGTGGCACGATTGTCGAGGTAATTGGTCTTGACCTGAAGCATCAATTTATTCATCAGCTTGAAAAAGAAGCTCGTGAGCGATTCGAATTTGTCGCTGAAACTCAGATTTCAGCGAATGGAAGAATTATGAATGATCAATCCGAAGTCCGAACTGTAGGAGGGATGAAAGAAGCACCTCAATACGGATTAATAGATATCCAGATAGCACATGATCGCATCGTCATAAATGATTCAGGGGCAGGAATGAAAAGGGAACAGCTATTTTGTATGGTAAAGCCCGGTGGCGAAAAAGAATTTAATGTTCTTACGGATGAAGAAGCAAAAGAAGTCGTACAAGAGAAAGGCGAGGTTATATTTAAAAAGGAACCAAATCAGCGGTTTGCTATTTCCCGAAACAAAGAAGTGGTTTTTGCGGTCGAAATACCACATAATAGAATCGGAACATCTCATGAAACAATCTGTCTGGAACTGAATAAAGCCTTAACTGTATCTGAAGGAAGAGAAGGGTTTGAACTCGATCACAAATGCATAAACGGTATGGCTTTTCTTGCCGAAAAAGTACTTTCAGAAACTGACCTTCCTGATACGCATAAAGCAGCCTTTCTCAATAGTATTCTTATTGGGCTTGATCAACTAAACGGCCAAGAATATGAAGGACAGCAAAACGAACTGAGTCACTTTGTGTATGCGGCGCGCAAACTAATACGTGAAAAAGCAAAACCGTTTATTCGTAAACTCAAAACTGAACATGTGCATATACTTCCCAATTTTGATGCGTATGGTAAAGTAATGGATGCCCAGATTTTCCTTGATCCCTATTTACTGGTTGGTGATGATGTAGTTTCAAGAGTGTTAAAAAATGAAGGCTATACTCAATTTGGAAAGAAAGAAGGTATAACAGTAAAAGATGGTTGGCATGTATTTGTAGCTCCATTGCGATACGGTATGCAAAATGTTGATCTGTATGATCAGATAATTAAAGCGGATGGACTGCATGAGCTACGACTGCATTTTGATCGATTGCTGCCCGTCATTATTGATCCTTACCACCGAATAGCAATGGTTGACGAAACTTTTTGGAAGCACTTAGAGAATGAACCAAATGCAACACGGAAAGCAATTATGCAGGAAGCATTGCAAATTGTAATAAATGAAAAAGTACTAACATCATACGAACAAAAGGATCCTCGACACATTTTTATTGGAAATCCACAATTGGAGGATAAATCAAAGATAGAAAGTCATGAATTAGCTGAAGAAGTTGGTATAACACAAGATCCAAGAGTGTATTGGTATATTGGTGACCGTATGTTTAGAATAGTTGGCGATTGGTTATTGGTAACAAACATACAAACAGGTGAGATTGAAAATATTAGTTCTGTACCTTTTGAATCGTCAAACGCTTCCTATGTTACAAAATGTGAAACTACAGATGGTTGTTGGCTGTTAAATACAGCAGGAGAGCTCATGTTTGTCAATTTTTATGGAGTTCTTACAAAAATATATAAAACACCTATTATAGAAGGTATCGGTTCTCATGATACATATATTCAAAATATATCGATACGACATGACGGCCTCTTACTTTATGAGTTACAGAGTCTCAGTATTGTAGGCCATGTAGAAGGTGCTCAATTTAAAAGTTATGATCCACTTACCGGAATAGATACCATATTGCATGACAATAGTTTATATATGAGCTGGCCATTCTTGTTGGACAATGGAACTCGTATGAGCTTTACTGAAAATGGAATGCTATATGCAGTTACGGGAGATAAAATTACTGATTATTATTTTGATCGCTCAGGAACTAGATTTGTTGCGGGTGGTGAACGCGCTCGCGTATCATATTTTTATCAAAATGATGATCTCTATATACATATAGTAGAAGATATAGATTTATCTTTATATACAAATGATCAGGTTGACAACTTTCCCGATTATGATGATTTTGATATTTATTCAAATTATTCACCACAAAATATTGTTTCTCAGCAACGTACATATAAAGTCATATTCGATAAAGATAGTATCCAAACTGTTCTCATGAATAAATCAGATGTTGAAAATTCAAGTGTATTGCCTGCCTCACGTAATCCTCTAACCGGGGAATTTTTACTTTTCAATACATCTGATGGTTGTGAAGTAGACGTATATAAAACAGACGGTATAACTCTTACACATGACAAACAAATTGATTTATCTGATCGACGCGCACTTGAACACAAGATCCCGGCTGTTGCTCATATCATAAAATATGTAAAAGATATTCTTGAGATACCACAGGAAACAACTCTTGACAGTGCAGCTTGTGATCTTGTAGATATGTTAGAGGGATTTTCAGCACACGAACGAAGTGCGATGCTCAACCGTCTTGATAAAATAATCGCATCCAAAGATATAAAAGTGACCATACATGAAATATTTGATGAATTGCGAAATAATCTAGACCTGAAAAATAACCTTGGTGAAATAGAACAAAGATTTACACGAAATCTATTATCACTTAGTTATGTAGATCCACAATTGATAACGAGAGAAACCATTTGGGCAGCATTTTTGAGCCATAATGCATTCTCTATCTTTACTAATCTAGAATCTACGTTGGCACTCAACTCCATTTTTGATCAAATTGATTCACTGAATCATAAGAGTGAAACATTGATACTTCTCTCATACTTACTGAGAAGTAGGAATCATGAAGAAACAGGACAAATTATGAAGCAGATGGAACGCGTATTTACGGAAAAGAGATATCGAAACCAAATGTTTAACACCCTTTTTCCAAGAGGATACTTGGAAAATGATGTAATCAGTGCAATGTCTTATCCTGAAACGCTTGATTCATCTCACCCCGCACGATCCTGGCTGTTATTTTTATCAGGTAATGCCGATCTTATTCGCGAAAACGAAATAAAGGAAAGTAATGAAAGTTTTGTTGATATACTGCCTGAGAATGTACCTCTGGAACTTATCATGTATTTAAGGGTAGTAGAAGGGTTATCTACGACATACATGATTCGCGAGCGTATAGAAAAAGCAGGAGGTATTGATAGTATACTTTTGCAAGTTGATCTTACAGAACAGCGACATGCCATAAGTGTCGCCATTCATGGCCAAGGAGTGGGTGCAGGGATAGAAAAGCGTGAGCTTATACAAAATGGCGTTGATGCAGTGATTGAAAGTGGCAAGGCATACGGTGAGATTACTATCGATTATTATTATCGAGAAGCAAAAAAAGAATATGTAGAAGAATTTACTGATAATGGGACTGGTGTTATAGATCATGTCGCATCGTGGGTACCGGGAGATACAACCAAAATGTCAGAAGATGGCGCGCGAGGCTTTTTTGGAAGCGGTTTTTTTCGCGAGTTTACTGATCTGGTAAATGAGGGTGACTATCTTGAACGTGACTCGGTAACGGAGGGTGAAAATGGATATGATATCACACGCGAAATATTTGATCCTATACGCAAAGGAGATGCAGTAATCGGTGTAAAACTTCGTAAAACACTGAGAAAGCACGTACCTTTTGCTGAAACGGGTACTAAGGTAAGGATAGTACGCAACTCAGATGAATCAATGCCTGAATTAGAGGCAATGTTGTCGAGGCCTACCTACTTATCTATGGGTGGACTTGTCGCAAGTGGTGAAGCTGTTCCAAGACCTGTTCCGATATTTATGGGGAATGCAGACGGGAAAATGATTCAGTACGTACCACAAGTTGAAGCACTTCACACATACACCGTTGGGGCTCCGGGACAGGAAATTAAAATATTAAAAACACCACAGATTAAGGGGAGTATGATGAGTGGTGGATTGTTTATGTCATCGCTAGATGCAGCAATGACTACATATAGTGAGCTCGTGCATCCAAAACTTCTGGGACTTATGGAGCAGGAGCATATAACAGTTGTTGCATCATCTCAGATACCTCTTATTAAGGATCGTAGCCGTTTTGCAAATGAAGAACATTATATTCCTCATATCCAAGAGGCGCTAGCAACAGAGATGATTAAACAGACAGGAATGAAGCTCTTAATAGACCCTACATTTAACATTCCCGGTATGCCTGAAGACCTTCTTACTAATCCGTCGTATATATATCAGCTAACGAATGGAGAGGGAGAATCAGCGAATGTTATTGCACAAAAAATAAATAAAGGTGAAACCATATCTCGAGCAGATGCTATGTGGATGAACAATGCGCATTACGATGGTCGATTATTTCTGGTGCTTATGCATATTGAACACGAAAAGGATAGTTTACTTCGCCGCATGCAGGTTATTCACGAGTCATCTGGTAACACAATAGGATCACAACATCTTCAACGTCACTTTAATATATCTATATCAGATACGAAGATTGCACATTCCGCATCTGATGTAATGTCTTTCAACATGAAGGAAGGTGAGCGTAAAATAAAAAGTGATCAATTAAAAGATAAACTTGCGGAGCAACTCACTAGAGGTGATATGACAGGTATAACGCCTCTTGAAGATGTCACTGTAGAGGATAAGAAAGAAATCATTGAATTCTTCCGGCACATGGGATTTTCGAAAGTATATTTTGTCAGACATGACTTGATAAATGCTGGTGGTTTTTTTGACGGAACGAAACTTGTGCTGAGCGATACATTTCTGAATACAGGTAACATAACTTCAGTTCGTGACCGATGGTCAACATTATTGCATGAAAATGCACACCTGTTAGAACATCGAGAACGAAGCATACATAGAGCTACACTTGATGCTGATGATGATAGACACAATGTTAAATTTACACATCAACAAGATGGTTCGTTTGGTAGATTCTATAAAATAAGTGCTCACACAGCGCTTACCATGATTATGGATGTGTAATCAATATCTCCACAATATCGTGCCATCCCATGTTATTTCTTTAGCATACGAAGTATCTGTAAGAAGAATGGTATTGTCGGGCGTAATATGCACATACGACGGCTTTATAAAAAGGGGAGAGGGGACATTTACATATGAGCTAACCTGTTTTAGGATACTTCCGGTTGAATTATAAAGAGTTATTATGCTTCTTGTATTATTATAAGAAGATACAAGGTATATTCCTCCTGCAGCTTTTTCTGCCCATGTGACTATATCATCAGTATGTAACACTTTCCAGATCTCACTTCTATTAGCCGATACACTCATTATATTATGTTTTTGATCAACGTAAAGGATAGTATTATCTTTCTGAACAGATACAAAGGGCGTTACTATATCTAGATGCCACATAAGTGCATTATTCTTGTT
>CAYXCP010000046.1:0-2076 GCA_964463455.1 uncultured Gammaproteobacteria bacterium | reverse complement strand
TCACGGATTTCTTTCCCGGTGTAATATACGATGGTGCCTGGTGGTGTTTGCTGAACATACAAAATACCATCATATGCCTCCGTACCTTTCCATGTGAGGGCACCAAGATTATTTATTTCGATTGGTTGATATCCATCGTCAAGTAAAAATGTTTTACCTGTTTGTGAGGCCATATTAAACGTATGTTGCACTGGGTAAGTCCACGTAATTTCGTGAGATTTAGTTATGTTAATAACTCTTTTATTGCCGCTATCACTTATCAGATATGAATCATCGTTGAGTTTATCAATACGAGATGGATTTTTTAAAAAAGCATGACTGTTATATGAATTCAGATATTTAGAAAACGATCCTCCTGAAAGGGGAGTCTTTTTGTTTACATATAGCGCTATGATAAGAATAATAAAGATCACAAAAGGTAACGCAAGGGACTTTTTTTGCATAACACCAATCTTAAAGATTGCATAGCAAAATAACAATAGAATGTATAATAAAGCGTATGGAAAAAGTTGATATATTACTCCCACCAACTTTCGAGAAGTCAGGAGTTATAAAAACAAAGGAAGAAGCTTGGGACAACCAGGACTGGATAGGCATCTTTAATTTGTGGATCATACGGAGCATTCCAGAGCCTTCTGTTGTATATCAGGTCCGCAGTCCGAATTCGAGCCTGGCGCCTAATTTACTCGATGTAACTGCCGGTGGACATTATATGGCAGGCGAAATAATCGCAGATGGGATGCGGGAAGTTGAAGAAGAACTTGGTCGTAGGTATAACATGGAAGATCTCGTAAGTCTCGGCAAGAAAATATATATGGGCTATGATACAAAAAAAAGAATACGACATAATATTGTAGATGTGTTTATGGTGAAAGATAATGCGCCTCTAGAAGAATATATGTTACAGAAAGAAGAAATGTATGCGATCTGCTCGTTTCCTATACAAGAAATAATCAACATATTTACTAAAATAGGGTGTTCATACGATGTCGCAGGTATCACATCATCACATAAACCTATAACAATTCATGCGACGAAAGAATCATTTCCACCCAATTTCGATAATTATCACTTCAAAATAGCTCTTCTTGCAGATAGATTTATAAAAGGAGAGAAGTACCTTGTGTATTGATGTTGTGGGAGCATCTGGCTACGCCAGACACTCCCAATAGTGAGCGCTTAACCTTCGAGAAAAATCATGGTTGCCATCAGCGGCAACTGCTCGAAAAGTTAGTGCTTTATCTGATATTTCGGATGATCTGTCCATTCGGTTTGAACCTGATCGATCCGCGATTTCGCTTAACTGTGTTTGCACAGGGTGCGAGTATAGGAAGCACAAATGATCCGTCTTTCATTCGGCGAGGTGATCCGATGATCACTCCTCGCAGGTCTTGTATTTCTACAAGACCCATACCCCGAACATTTTTTTTCGAAAACTTGAAGTCATCCCGTTCCCGCCAATTGCGGTCCATGGCTGGGGCGCCTCCCTATTCTTATGCAAACAGAATAATATCAAATTATATCAAATGAAACGAAGAAGGGAAGGAGATTTAGATCTATACAACGCTATAAATACGTATGTCGTGTGTATAAAAGTGTGTAAGGTGGGGGTACAAGTCACTTGTACCTCCACTTTGGATGTAATGTTACGATGATATTTTGTCTTTTGCTTTATGATAGCCTCGTCTGTGCTTCGAGAGAGAAGCGAGTAGCTAATCCAAATGGATGTGCCGTCCCGACGTTGTAGAGGACGGCACGAATTGAATGGTAGAATAGCCAAACAAACTAGTTATTTTTTCTTTGGCCGATTCTTTTTGCCTTTATTGTGGGCGATACCTGGGGTATATGCTGGCTGACGCCTTTCTGCCTTGTTTTGGAAGTCGACATCGATGTATGCGACGATATCATTACCCTTTTTTACACTGATGGTTATGCTGTCGCCCGAACGTCGTGACCCTCCCAACGTCTCACCCTGATTGAGCAGCTTACGAGCTGCTTTACGTGCAAGAGAATCCTCTTTGCTATATGATGATGGCATATATCCTCCTCAATTAATTACCATAAATACATATACAG
>CAYXCP010000045.1:7065-8238 GCA_964463455.1 uncultured Gammaproteobacteria bacterium | reverse complement strand
CGTCATACCCGGCTTCAGCGAAACACCATCCGTCAACGCCGTCGTAGGCGTCAACTCGGCAGTCGACGGAAGCAAGGCTTCCTGCATGCTGTAGTTGTACAGCAGGTATGGCAGATGCTGCTGAACAGTGACAGCCATAGATGGCCGCTCCGCGGCCCTCGCAGCCGTAGGGTTGCCCAATCTGGCTATGAACATTGTGACTAGCGGAATGCTCATAAACACCAGGATGATAAGCAGGGCAGGCAATCCGCCCTGTGGACGCGGTGGCTGATTCTTCTGGGTAATCAGTCGTGTCATGATCCACACTCCTTTCAAAAGTGCACGCAACAAGGCAACTTTTAGCCTATAGTGTATTATATAGCAGCTTTATTCATTATGAAAGTGAATGAGAAAATAGTAAGAGTTGGTGGAGTGCCCGTTCGCGCTTGCGAACGGGCACTCCGGGTTGAGCGTGTGCGAGCGACTAGGCTGGCAGTAGCAGCAGGCCGGCCGGCAGCTTCATCAGGGCTCCGGAGATCACGTAGGCCAGGATGAGCATGGCGACCAGGGCGACCAGGGCGAGAATGAGCGCGACAGGCGGGACGTAGGTCACGCGGTGACCGTCACCCTTCACAATCCGAGCGACCTTGTGCTTCTCGCTTGTCGTGAATCGATCTCCCATAATTTTCACTCCTTTACATAGGCTCAGCGTATATCAAATACATACGCCATACATATTTTATACTATAAGATAGTTATTTTCAAGTATTCTTATTTTTTACGAAGGAAAGCAGGTACGCTGTAAGGATCATCGTCGATAAAATCTGTTTCATCGAGGTTTTCGCGGTTGTCGCGTTTTTCTTCTGCTTTTGGAGTCTGCTGAATGGGTTCTTCTTCAAACTCATTGGTACGAATGGGTTGTACTCGCTGTGTCTGCTGAAATTTGAATATATGTAGTTTGCTTTCATCAAAGCGTGTTGCAACAAGAGTGATTTTGATACTGTCGGTCATGGTTTCATCAATTGCTGCGCCGAAAATGATATCAGCATCCGGATCAACCGTTTTCTGTATGATAGATGCTGCTTCGTCGATTTCGGACATCGTAAGGTCAGCACCTCCGACAACATTAAACAGAATGCCGCGTGCGCCTTCTATAGAATTATCGAGAAGTGGTGATGCGATTGCCTGCTTCAT
>CAYXCP010000045.1:0-6965 GCA_964463455.1 uncultured Gammaproteobacteria bacterium | reverse complement strand
AGTTTTGAAATGCCTTCTTCGGCATTATTACGGCGTTTAGCGCCTTCGAAATCAAAAGGCTTCGTCACAACAGCTACGGTGAGTGCACCAGTCTCTTTGGCTACCTCAGCGATCACTGGAGCCGCTCCTGTTCCGGTTCCTCCACCCGCACCCGCAGTTATGAATACCATATCACTACCTGAAAGTTCTTCTTTGAGTTTTTCTCGTGATTCTTCTGCTGCTTGTCTCCCCACTTCAGGATCACCACCTGAACCGAGACCTTTAGTAAGGGCATCGCCAATCTGTATTTTTATTTCTGCCTTGTTATTAAGAAGAGCTTGTGAATCGGTATTTACTGCAACAAATTCCACACCTGGGATACCGCCGTCTGCGATCATTGAAGAGATTGCGTTGCCGCCTCCACCGCCCACGCCGATAACTTTGATTTTTGCTGCCTGACCGGCACTAGGTCTGATTAACATAATTGATTTCTGAGTCCTGTAATTCTCGCGCCATGCCTGCCGGCAGGCAGGAATGCGAGGATCTGCAATAATAACCAGATTCCCGCCTACGCGGGAATGACAAAATATTTATTACGGTATAAACTGCTTGACTAAATCCTTCAGTTTAGTCACCGTATTTCCGAACGACATATCCTTAAATATTTTGTTAAAATCTTTTGAACTCTGATGGTCAATCATTATATTTTTTCTGCCGTAAAAAATCAAGCCTATCGTAGTTGCAAACTGGGGATCAAGAATTTCATCGACTAACCCTGTTGCTTTTTCAGGACGACCGATACGAATAGGAAGGCCTATTGTCTTGCGACCCATCTCTATCATACCCACAGTAAGTGCACCACCACCGGTGATGACCATACCAGAAGGAATAGCTTTTGCAAATCCACTCTTTTCTATTTCTGCACCGATCTGCATATATATTTCTTCTAAGCGGGGTGCCATGATGCCATCAACAACTGTCTTGACGGTTACATCTGGCAATGATTCAGGTATCCCTGCTTCGGCCCAGTTAACTGCATCGTGAGCTTTACGCGTTTTTGGATCAGTAGCTCCTTTGAGATGTCGACTTAAGTACAGTTTTATTTTTTCAGCAGATTCAAGTGAAACACGAAGTCCGACGGCAATATCATTAGTTATATGTTTTGCGCCAATCGGGATAGAAACAGAATGCGATAATGATCCTTCAATATAAATACAAAGATCAGTTTTCCCACCACCGATATCTACAAGTGCTACGCCGAGATCTTTTTCAGTATCAGTGAGTACAGCTTCTGCAGATGCGAGTCCTGCAAAGATAAAGCCTGAGTTATTGATCCCGAGATCACTTATACATCGATCTATATTTTTAAGGTTGGTTGCAGACGCAGTAATGATATGGGTATCAACTTCCAGACGGACACCACTCATGCCTACCGGGTTTTTAATACCGCTTTGACCATCAACGCTATATTCGCGCGGAGATACTTCAATAATCTGGCGAGTTGTCGAAAGTGAAATTGCCCGCGCAGCATCGATCACCCGATCAACATCAGCTTCGACAATTTCAGCTTGAGGATTAGATACAGCAACGACACCATGAGAATTAAGGCTTGCAATATGAGGGCCACCTACAGAGATAAAAGATTGAGTTATTTTATGACCAGCCATGCGCTCGGCTTTTTCTACGCTTTCTTCCACTGCCTGAGTAACCTGGTCAATATCTACAATAAGTCCTTTCTTTACGCCTTTAGATGAAGTAGTGTTAAAACCTATTATTCTCACCTCGTCCTGCTCTTTTGATTCAAGTGCAACTACTGTCGCAACTTTTGAAGATCCAATGTCAATACCGCAAATCAGCTTATCGCTCATAGGTAAACTTACTAATAAAAATTATAAGTTATAATGTGCCACCCACTTCCAGCGATTATTTCACCTGGATAATAGGTTTTTCATATCGCAAATCGATCGATTCAAACTCTTTCCCTTCTATCTTAAACTGCTTTATAAGTACCGTTAACTGGTACAACTGCAGCTCAGATTCTTTTTCAGTGGTGACAACAAATTTTTTCTTATCCGCATATAATGCTATCATATCGGGACCGTTAATATCAATATTATTAATACGAAATCCTAAATCGGTGATCTTGCTCAAAAAATAGAGCGCAGTTTCCAGATCTGCGTAGCTTAACGTATCGCCGCTATTTGCAGAGTCATATCCGAGTTTCTGATAATATTTGATAAAAGGAAGGTCTTTGCGCTTCGATTTTTCTTTCGCCAGAATTCGTCCGTCACTACTTAATAAATAGAATCCTTGGCTTACTTCAAACACCGCTGCTGGCTGATAAAAAGACAGATTCATAATAAGTCTGGATGGAAGTTCTTTTTCAACCTGCACTTTTTTAATAATCGGATTTGAATCATATATGATCTGTTCGACATCTTTGGTCGATAAAAACAGACTATTTACATTTTCAAAATTTGAGATACCGGTTATCGAAGGATTTCCCAGCGAGTCATATACCCACTGATTACTCATATGGACCTGAATATCATGAATCCGGAAGTATTGATCAAGACCATAATATGTAGCAAAAAGAGCTGTGCCAATCACAACTACTGCTATAAAGAACAGTGATCTAGCCGACGATTTCTTTATAAAGGATAGCAACCGCTTTTTCATGAGTCATTGTATCGAATGTATTAAAATGTTTTTTATACTCATCCAGATGAGCAATCATCTTGCGGATGAGATCTAGAAGTTCTGAGGAATTATGATACTGGTCAAAGATCTCTCCTGCTCCTTCTTTTTTAAACAACTCCGCGTGTCTACACTGTTCATTATATGCTGCCCATGGAAGGGGAATAAATAAGGCAGGCTTTTTGAGATACAGTAAATCAAAAAATGTATTCGCCCCTGCTCTTCCTATAACAAGATCGGCCACTGATAACATAGTGCCTATGTCATCGCCTGAAATGTGCGGTACTACATAATAGTTTGCAGCAAGATCAGGTGTTAATTTCTGGCGCAGTTCTGTGAGATGTGCAAAATCGTTGTATTCCTGTACATTGCCTGTCTGATGTATGACTGAATACGAACTCAGTAACTCGGGAAGAATCTGTTCTATGAGTACATTGATACTGTGTGATCCGAGTGAACCGCCTGTAACAAAAATAACAGGATGTTTCTGTGGGAGCGTTTTCTTTAACTGGTCATTTACCTTAAAAATCTGCTCCCGCACCGGATTCCCTGCATATATAACGTGTGCATAGGGTATGAATGTGCCAGAATCACGAAACGAGGTAAATACTTTCTTAGCAAATCTGGCGATGATTCGATTAGCCAATCCAGGATGAATCGCCTGTTCATGCGTGTATACAGGAATTCCTCTGAGAAATGCAGCTATCGTGACTGGTACTGCTATATATCCACCAAATGATAGGACTGCATCAGGTTGTACTTTTGAAATGACAGAGAGTCCTTCGAATATCCCAAATGGAATTTTGAGGAGATTCATGAGAGATCGTACAGACAAGACACGAGTAAACCTACCGGGATTCACTTCCACGAAAGGAAGATTGCGTTGCAGTATTTCTTTATACTCGAACGATTCTTCTTTACGGTCGGAAATATATTTTTTGCCGACATACGTGATAACTAACGTTTTTGAAACATCGGCTTTACGAAATGAATCGATACATGCCAGCGCAGGGGCCGGATGTCCACCAGTGATAAGAAGTTTCATGAGTATATTCTATACCAAACTTATTCGCCGTGCCAACGTGTTGCACTTTCGACAGTCAGGTTATGCGAAGCTGCATCGAGTACACGCTGTTCAGCACCAATGGGTACGGCACAGAAAAACCGGCGAGGATTTTCAACAGGTTTGTGTTCACAGCTGCCTGCTCCAAAATCATTCATCCATTTATACATATTTTCATCGGTATATCCTTCACGGAAGGTAATGAGAACACTTCCTGGTATCGCGCTCTGTTTGTCACGATATCCGTTGTAATATGACACAAGTAAAAATGTTACACATGCGATGATCAGAATATAATATTTGTTATCTATAAGCTCTTGCCTTATTGAGAAATTACCTCTGTATGTTAAGTATTTCTGAAGAAGTTCTGCATTCGTAGAAATACCTGTCATAAATACAACCAGATCATCGATATCTTTTGCCGAAGCTCCAAAATTAAACATCTGACCAAGAAGTGACATCGACTGTGTTTCAACGGTGACACCATCCGCACCGAGCGTGCAGATAAGTGCAATACGTCGCGCTCCATAGATCGACATTCCCCATTTTCCAGCCTGAAATACATATTCACTTTTCCCCTCATCATGTTTTTCACCTATGAGTGTCCAGTGGTGATTAGCTGCGAAATAAGCAAGAAGTATGCGTACTTGCGCCAAATCTATGCTCGGAAGAAGTGATTGAGCATGTTTTCCTATACCCAGTCCATACTGCTGCATCACGTATCCAGCTATTGGTATGATGATGAGTAGAATCAGAATAAGCTCCATAACTTTGATTATACACTTTTACTTTTCTTTGCAATATTGATCAGAATGCCCATCAACATGAATGACGTAAGTACATGAGATCCTCCGTATGATATGAAGGGAAGAGGAACACCCGTAAGTGGCATCAGGTTCACCATTGATGAGAGGTTAATGATAATCTGCAAGCTGAAAAACGCGAATATGCCACCTGCAAGCAGTTTGCCGAACCGGTCCTGCGCATTCACACTTACTTTATAAAGAAGATAAACAAATAATATAAAAACACCGATGAGTGCAAGTGATCCTACAAATCCGACCTCCTCTCCAATAATCGCAAATATGGAGTCAGTATGTGCTTCTGGGAGAAATAAATATTTCTGCCGTGATGCACCAAACCCACGACCGAATATGCCTCCATGTGTTAGAGAGATCAGGATCTGATTAATATGATAGGTTATGCCGAGTGGATCGAGTGATGGATTAAAAAATGCGAGTATGCGTTTAAAACGATAAGGCGATATTTTCACGAGTAACAGGAATGCACCAAATGATGCAGGGAGAAACAAAAGTAAACAGCCAAGTTCGATACCGGCAAGATAATAAATAATGACACTTAGCGAAAAAATAATAATGGCAGTACCCATGTCGGGCTGCAACATGATCAGGAACATCAGAATGCCCAGTAGAATAAAGAATGAAAAAAATCTGCGCCTTTCGCGATGGATGAACCAGGATGATAAATAAAGAATGGTCGAGAATTTAGCGAATTCTGTAGGCTGCAGGTTAAAGAATCCAAGATCGATCCATCTTCTGGCACCTCCTGCCTCGCTCCCCAGATGAGGAATCAGCACCAGAACAAGAAGACCAATAGTAGCAAGCATGAAAAGGAACGAGAGATAATACCATTTATGATAATCAATAAGTGAAAAAATAATCATCAGTACGGTACCCAGCACCAACCACATTAATTGATGCTTAAGATAATAAAAACTGTCGCCTACTTCACTAAAGCTTCGGATAGAAGACGCCTCAAACACAAAAAAGAGTCCGATAAAGCAGAGTACGATCGGGATAAAAAAAAGCCAGGTCACGTATTGTTTCTTTAAACCTTCAATTAAAAGCTTATGTTTACGGGCGCGCATATATAGTAATCTATTCTAGTTGATTCGATTACCGTGTAGCAAACTGATTTACATATTGTTTGAATAGGTCGCCTTTTTCCTCAAAGTTTTTCCATAAGCTATAGCTTGGGGATGCTGTAGAAAGCAAACATGAGGTGCCTGCAGGAGTATTATGATAAGCAAACTGCACGGCCATATTCATGTGTGATGTTTCAAACAATACCGGTTTATAATCAGGTATCTGTTTTAAAGCTTCTTTGATCTTTGCGCCACTATCAGGGAACAGCACAATCGACTGGATATTATATGTATGAAGTGATTCTACGAGTTTCGAAAAATCATATCCTCTATCGAGCCCTCCAAGAAAAATGGTTTTTACATTGCCCAGAGCTTCTATAGCTTTTATCGTTGATTCAGGTGTCGTTGAAATGGCATCGTCATAGAAACTGATACCGTTATACGTGCCAAGCGGTTCTATACGGTGATGTAATGGTTCAAACTGTTCAATGGTCCGCTGAAGAATCGCATCCTCAATATGAAATAAGCGTGCAACACTAATTGCTGCTCGCATGTTATCACGATTATGCTCACCAAGCAATTTTGACTTTGATGTATCAAACGGCAATGCTTCGATATATGGCATAGTCTTGCACGTAACTTCAGTCGCCCACTGCTGCAACAGAGGGAATGCCGAGTTATAAATGTATACATTATCGGGCTGAACATGATCTAGAATATGTCTTTTGCTTTGGTAATAATCTTCTAAGCTACCATGATGATCCATATGATCAGGATAGAGATTAATGATTACGGATATCTGTGGTGAAAACTGAATATCCTCGAGCTGATAACTCGAAAGTTCAAATACATAGTTCATGAGTGGGTCTATAGGATGAAGGAGTTCTTTGACAGCAGGATTGCCGATATTCCCGATGAGATTTACGGTCACTCCCGCATCTGATAACATTTTATGTATGAGGGTCGCAGTCGTACTCTTTCCTTTCGTACCGGTCACGCCAATCACGGTGCCCTGGATATTGGCAAAAAAGATATTTGTCGATGTTGTGTAAGGACGGGTGATAAGCGAGGGTGGAACTCCTGGTGAACGGACAACAATATCGTATTCACTTTGTCTGTCCAGATATGCATCTCCGTCTTCTTTGTCGGTAACCGACATGATGCATGATGGTACTTTTTCACGTAACACGCGTTCGACAGCTCTCCCCTCTTTTCCTCTGCCTACTATTAGTACTTTTTTATTTTCAAATTCAGTTAATTTCATATGATAATTCAACTATATTTTTAAATATAGCAGGAATATTGTAGGTATCGTGTGTTACCTGTTTTTCCTCTGCAAAT
>CAYXCP010000044.1:6778-8246 GCA_964463455.1 uncultured Gammaproteobacteria bacterium | reverse complement strand
TACGGGTTCATCTATAAATAGATGCACTGTTGGGTCAACAGGGTTTTCTTACACATGAATTGAAATCAGTACTTGCTCGACTTCCTCATTATCCGCAGATTATTCTTGATGGTATCTATGCACATTTCGCTAATATTGAAGATACGCGTGATTTTTCACACGCGCAAAAGCAGATTGATCTGTTTGAACAGGCAAAGCAATTGGTAACAGATGCGGGATACAAGGTTCATACGCATATTTCTTCAACCGCCGGAAGTTTAGTTTATGAGAAAACAAATCATCAGAATGACGTAGTGAGATTCGGGATTGGTCTGTACGGGATGTGGCCATCAGGATATCTACGAGCCGATATGGAATCAGAAATAAAACTCAAACCGGTAATGCGATGGATTACTAAAGTTGCACAGGTTAAAACGCTGCCTGCTGATCATCCAGTCGGCTACGGGCTGACACATATAACTGACAAAGAAACTCAGGTCGCTGTAGTGCCAGTCGGTTACTATGATGGGTATGATCGCGGACTATCAAATAAAGGCGAAGTACTTATCGGTGGTAGCCGTTGCAAAGTCATCGGTCGCGTTGCTATGAATATGATTGTAGTAGATATTACTGCACACCTCGAGAGTGTACACCCCCGAGGTGTGCAGGTGGAAGATGAGGTTGTGTTGCTTGGAACACAGGGTGATGAAACAATAACTGCAGAGGAGATCGCAGGCCATATAGATACGATTAATTACGAAATTACCACAAGAATAAATCCGTTCTTTGCTCGACTTATAATATAATATGTTAGAAACAAATTCGTTTCATAAATCTGGTGTATAATGTCTATCAAGAAAGCACATGTAGTGCTTAGATAGATCAAGGAGGCGCATATGCCGCGCGTAAACAACAACTATACAAATGACCTTTTTAAATTAGCTTTTTCTGCTTTTTTCTCTATCGCAAGTTCAATCAATCTATCGAGCAACTTAGGATATGGAAGCCCACTTTCTTCCCATAACTTCGGATACATACTTATCTTCGTAAACCCAGGTAATGTATTTATCTCATTCACAATAATCCTCTTATCTTTCGTATAGAAAAAATCAACGCGTGCCATACCGTTACATTCGAGAGTCTGGAATGCTTTTATAGCAACTTTCTGTATATTTTTTATTTCTTCCTCAGGTACATTTGCAGGGATGTCCAGTCCCGCTCCATTTTCATCTATATATTTCGCTTCATATGAATAAAATTCATGATGTGGAATTATTTCTCCAGGAACTGACGCTTCAGGATTATCATTCCCGAGCACTGCAACTTCTATTTCTCGTCCGATTATGGCCTCTTCCATCAGAACTTTTGTATCATAATCAAACGCGTTTCTGATTGCACTGTCGAGTTCATCCTGATTGTGTATTTTTACCACTCCCACAGACGAACCCATATTAGCAGGCTTAATAAAAAGAGGATATCTTAACTCTTC
>CAYXCP010000044.1:0-6768 GCA_964463455.1 uncultured Gammaproteobacteria bacterium | reverse complement strand
CGCTACTGCTATTCCCGCAGCATGAAGAAGTCGTTTCATGACATCTTTATCCATACCGATCGCTGAACCTAGTACGCCTGCGCCTACATATGCACTGTCCGCAAGTTCAAAAAAACCCTGGAGAGATCCGTCTTCACCGAATGTGCCATGAATTATCGGAAAGAACACATCAACGACACCCATCTTTTCATAGGAATCGAGTGATACAAGACTCGTTTCATTCTGGCTGGTTACAGGCGTTATGCTCGGCGATTTCGGATTAAGTTGAATATGTTTAGGATCGTCAGGATTTAAAAACAGTTCTGAAGAAGGCCCGAGATGCCAGATACCCTTTTTATCAATACCTACAGGTACGACATCGTATTTATCTTTATCGAGTGCCGCGTAAATAGACTTTGCAGATTGAAGAGACACTTCATGTTCACTGCTTCTACCTCCAAACAGAAGGCATACGCGTATTTTTTTTGACATAGCTTACTGTTTTGCAGTGTCCTGGAGTAGCACTACGAATTCATCAAATGTATTTACGTCAACTTTCTTGCCGTCAAGGAAAAATGTTGGTGTTGCCTGCACGCCAACTTTATCGCCGAGTGCCTGATCAGCTGCAAGTTTATCTTTTATTTCTTTTGAATTCATATCAGCTTCCCACTTCTTCGTATCGAGCTTTAATTTTTTTGCGAGTTCCATGAAATATGGCTTTGGATCATTTTTTTCTGCCCAATCTGCCTGACCATCAAACATAAGACCTGACATCTCATAAAATTTACCTTGCATTCCTGCAGCTTCGGCGGCATATACGGCATTAACAGCATTTTTATGAAGTGATGGTAATGGGTATTGTTTATACACAAAAGTAACATTATCCATCACTGCTTTGTTCTGTGGATTTTTCTCTATTTTATCTCTGATGATATCGTGAAAGCCTTTGCATGCAGGACACTGGAGATCACTAAATTCTACCAGTACGTGTTTATTAGCTTTAGACCACTTTACATGATCAGTTTGTGATGGCTTTTTCAGCTCCTCGTACACATTGGTATCAGGTTTTGCAGTCTGGTTAGTAACCATGTAGGCAATGCCTAGAAATCCAAAAATGGCAACAACGGAGATTACAGTTAGTAAGATAGTATTTTTATTCATTTCCATGCTTATAATAATACTATCCCCCTCTCCCCTTTTCAACCACGACACCTCGTTCGCGAACGACATGTCAAGTCGCAGAAATTTGATTGTTATAATATAGTAATGAAAAAAGATATTCTTATTCTCAGTTTTATATTGCTTTGGGCGTCGCCCGTCTTAGCCGCTCCCCTCTCCCCCACTCCTGTACCCATCAAATTTTACGAAGCGAAGGTAAAGCATATCAAATCTGCTGCCATAGGTCGCACTATTACTGTTGAGATAACGGAAGGATCACTAAAAGGTAAAACGTATGACATCATCATGGATACCACCGCTAATGCAGCGGCTCGCCCATATCATATAGGAGATGCAGTACAGGTATCGTATACGACTAATCCTGATGGATCTACCAGTGTGTTTATTACTGATTATATTCGCAAAAACCAGTTATTGATTCTGTTTATCATATTCATATTTACAGTCATATTAGTAGGCCGATGGCAAGGGATTACTTCATTCATTGGTATGATTTTTTCATTTGTTATTATAACTCGTTTGATCATTCCCAATATACTTCTCGGTAATGATCCTATTTTTATTTCTCTGCTGGGTGCTTTTTTGATCATACCTGTAACATTTATACTCGCACATGGCATGTCCAAAAAAACGTTTGTTGCCATTGGTGGTACATTTGTTTCACTCACTCTCACTGCATTCCTGGCATATATGTTTATTGAACTGTCTCGTCTTACCGGCCTTGCCGATGAAGAAGCTACATATCTTATTGCTTTGAAAGGAGCGGCAATTAACATGAAAAACCTGCTTTTGTCGGGGATCATTATCGCGGCGTTGGGAGTACTTGATGATATAACTATTTCGCAGACATCAGTTGTTGAGAGTTTGCATAAAGCAAATCCAAAATATGGGGTAAATGATCTATATAGGCATGGTATGGCGGTTGGTCGCGACCATATTGCTTCGCTCGTCAATACTCTTGTTCTTGTTTATGCCGGTGCGTCATTGCCTCTGTTCTTGCTTTTTTACAATGCACAGATCTCATACGGGCAGGTAATTAATCAGGAAATTGTTGCGGTCGAAATTGTGAGAACACTTGTAAGCAGTATTGGTATTATTGCCGCAGTGCCTATAACGACTATTTTAGCGAGTATCATTGAGAAGAAAGAATGAATCTTGTTGACAAATGCAAGTTATTTGCATATACTATCATTATGAAGCGAGTTATTTTTCTTCTGGTTCTAATAGTATGTATGGGCGGCATTGTTGTGCTGGCTTCCCAATTCAGCCACTCCCCTCTCCCCTCTTCTCGTAAGCCCAAAGTAGGTACCACAATCTGTGCGTTATATGACATCACAAAATCAATTGCCGGAGATAAGATGGATGTTATCCTTATGCTTCCTCCAGGTGCAAGCCCTCATACGTATGAGCCTGACCCTGCTCTCCTTAAAAGACTTCAAGGTTCACGAGTTGTATTCCGTATAGGCTATGGCATTGATGATTGGGTTACGCAGGTTGCAGAGAGTCAGCACATCGAACTCATGCAGGTAGATAATAATGTTAATCTAATCACTCGTGAATCTGTTACTGATCCACACTACTTTCTTTCTCTCCGCAACATGCCTGTCATTGCCCGTACTATTGTGAATAAACTCATCATTCTCGATCCTGTGAACAAATCTTATTATGAAGAACGTTTCCAGCAATATACGAGAGCTTCTATGGAAGCTGATCTGCGGATATCGTCACAAATGCAGACGCTCTCGCAGAAAAATATTGTTACGTTGCACGATGCATGGAGCTATCTTGCACGAGATTATAACTTACAGATTGTCGGTTCATTTGAACCTGAAGGTAAAGAAATAAAACCACAAGAACTTGCACTTCTGAATAAAACCATAACAGAAAAACATATAACAGTTGTTTTTTCGGAGCCATCTCTTTCCAGTAGCGTACTCGAAAATTATGCCCGTGATAATAATCTTAGATTCGCAGTAATAAACCCTCTCGAAAGTCTGGGAACATACAAGCAATCTTATACAGCAATTCTTGAATCAAACCTCCAAACTATATATAATGCCCTTAACAGCACATGAGACATGCAATAGATGTACAAAACCTGTCTGTCACCTTACAAGGAAAAGAAGTACTCAAACATATTTCATTTCATATTCCTGAACGCACTATTAATGCCATAATTGGCCCGAATGGTTCAGGCAAATCTACCCTCCTCAAAGCACTCCTGCAGATACTCCCCTACTCTGGTCAGGTACGTTTCTTTCATGATATCTACCCGGATTTCTCGAAAGTAGGATATGTCCCACAAAAATATGAATTTGATAGAAGTATTCCTCTTACCGTGTACGAGTTTCTTTCTCTCAGTCTGTTCAATGAATCGGAATCTAAAAAAAATGAAATTATTCTGAAATCACTCGAAGAGCTAGAGATAAAAGACCTGCGCGATATGCACATCCGATATCTATCAGGTGGTCAACTACAGCGTGTATTGGTTGCCCGTTCTATACTCACTGACCCGCGCATATTATTCCTCGATGAGGCTACTGCAGGAATTGATTATGAAGGGGTCAAATGCCTTTATGATGTATTACGCCATCTTAAATCAGAACATGGTACAACCATTTTGATGGTATCACACGAAATTAATATGGTGCCGAAAGTTGCAGACAGACTTATCTGTCTAGGCCATAATTATGTTTGTTCAGGAGAAGTAAAAGAAGTGTTAACCGCTTCGAATCTGAGTAAAGTTTATGCGGGTGGTGTCGACCTCCACGCGTTTGAATAATATGAATATATTAGCACTACTATTCCAATATGACTTCCTACAACGGGCGCTTATCACAGGTCTGGTCCTGGGAATCCTGTATGCATTTTTAGGAACGTATACGGTCATTAAAAAAATGGCTTTTTTTGCAGATGGTATTGCTCATGCTTCTCTTTTAGGAATAGCCATCGGTGTAGCATTACAAAAGGAAAGTTTCTTTTTTGCCATGGGTGTGGCTCTGCTGTTTGGACTTCTTGTCTATATACTTGAGAAAAAAACCACGGTGGCAAATGATGTCGTTATTTCGCTCTTATTTACTGCTGGATTGTCTGGAGGTATTATCATCCTCAATATAACACCTGGATATAAACCCGATATTTTATCTTATCTCTTCGGCAATATACTGACGATCACTCAGGCCGATTTCTATCTTATTATGGCAACTTCGTTGCTTTTCCTGAGCTATATAATTGCGCATAGAACACGATTATTTCTCAGTTTTTTTGATCCTGTTGAGGCACGATTACGAGGTATTCCTGTATCAAAATACGAACTTGGATTTTATATTCTAATATCCCTTGCAGTCATATTAGGTGTGAAATTACTTGGTGTTGTTCTCGTATCGGCATTACTTATTATTCCGTCCTTTGTAGGCTTTGCACTTTCACCTAATTTCAGATCGCTCTTTACGATAAATTCAATTATCGCTGTACTGATGATTACTGTGGGGATTCTCCTGTCTTTTATGTTGAATCTTCCTGCAGGCGCCACAATCGTTCTCACGGGAACGATTATTGTGCTGCTGGTTCTTCTATTCCGAAGGTTTCTTTAATAAAGTAGTCTGTTCCATCTGATAACAGCTTTATGTAGCATGTGTTCTTCACCAAGAGTTTGCTGACCTTTCCATAATCTCCGTATCCGAAATGATATAAGAGTGATCGTATCATTCCTCCATGTGTTACGGCAAGCACCGTCTTACCGGCATATGCGACAGCAATTTCGCGTAAAAACACATTAAATCTTGTTACCACTTCCTGATCGCTTTCAATATCGTCAGCGTATTTAAATGCATGTTTATCAGCATCTCCTAGTGTTTCGTACTGATCCAGCATATGGCGTAGCTCAGTTGAAAATACGTTATACGGTTTGCCCTCGTAGGTACCAAACCCTCTTTCACGTAACATTTTTGTAGTCGTGATGGCCATATTCCTCTCGAGTGTGATGAGCTCTGCAGTTCTTACGGCACGTGTTGCGTCAGAAGAAAAAGTTGCGTCAAAATGGGTATCCTTTAAGCGTTCACCAAGATCTTTCGCCTGTTGAAGTCCGTTTTCAGTCAGCGGTGAATCCTGCTGGCCCTGTAAAAGCTTTTTAACATTCCATTCGGTTTCTCCATGGCGAACCATATAAAGTGTACAATACGTATCCATATCTTATATTATAGCCTAGCTGTTGACTTTTTATTGTGTTTTAGCTACTATCACACTGTGGTAAACAGAAAACCTTATATACTCGGTATCGTCGGACTTCTTACCTTTGTAGTCATCTGGTACTATATGAATCACATTACCTATAAATCAGATGCAGCTGCAAATAAAGTAAATGTGATGATCTTGTATAGCAACAAAACTGAAAACGGTGTTACAAGCGCAAATATTATTCTTAAGCCAGTAAAAGAAGGACAGAAAGTATCGGCATTTAAAGCAGTAGTAACAGGTGATTCAAATGTTCAGTTTGTTGATATTGGAACTCCTCTCGCAGTCGAAAAGAATATACCATTCACCCAGATGGAAAAAAGCATTTCACAGACAAAAGCAGTAATTTCATATGTTGTTCCAGCTCCGGATTCTTCCCTCCCGAGTATGGTTACCATACCAGTCAAATATATTGGTCATGGGAAGCTAACGTTTAATGCAGCCTTGTCTCAAGTAGCGGGTAATATTCCTCAAAATATATTTACGTTTGGCAAGATAGAGTCCGAGAACTAACTGTTCCATGCCTTGGATTTATATTCTTCTATACACCTATTCGTATTAAAATACGCGCCGAGTGTAATAGCATTCTTCATGCGTCTTATCCATTCAGTACGATTTTCATAATATAACGGAATAAGAGTATGCTCGAGTTTTGTATAAAGATCATCAGCATCTGCTTCGTCATTATTTGCCGAATCCATTGTGCCTATCGAAAATCCTGCATCTGGACATGATTTGTAACCTTCGATCCACCATCCGTCTAGAACAGAAAAATTCAGAATACCGTTCATGGCGGCTTTCATACCGCTTGTGCCAGATGCTTCAAGTGGCTTCATCGGGCTGTTGAGCCATACATCAGTTCCGGAAACCAGGAGTCTTGCTAATTTGGGCGAATAGTTTTCGAGGTATACAATGCGTACGATGCCCTTTAGTTTTTTAGACATGTGAAGAATATCGCGGACAATTCTGTGACTCACATCATCATCAGGGTGAGACTTACCTGATTGAATGATCTGTACTCTTCCGGCCGCGATACGCACGAGGCGTTCAAGGTCATGATAAATAAGTAGCGGTCGTTTGTAAGCTACGGGTCTGCGGGCAAGAGCTATGGTTAACGTGTCTACATCGAACAATTCATCCTGATCTGGATGTTCTCTGCCTTCAAGCGTCGTATTTGATGTGAGGTGATGATTTACAAAATTCACGAGTATCTTTTTGCATTCCTGATGTGTGTTGAAAAGCGCATCATCAGGCAATTTGGTGACTGCCTGGGACAGTGCTGAAGGGTTATTGATCCATTCGGGCATATGTTCATTATAAAGATCCTGCATCGTTGATCCTATCCACGTGCGGTGATGTACACCGTTTGTAATCGCG
>CAYXCP010000043.1:0-8304 GCA_964463455.1 uncultured Gammaproteobacteria bacterium | reverse complement strand
CCAACTGATTTTAATGATCTTGAAAACAAACTTACCTATAAAGAAAAAAGCATGAAACATCTGAACCAGCACATGTCAACTCTTGTCGCAACTTCAGCGGAAGATGTTGACTACGCTGTTTCACTATTCAAACAAGCATACAGGCGATTTCTTGCACAGTATGATGGGAAAGCTTAATAATCTTCAAATCCCGAATATAATCTTGGATTGTAAAATGTATATATGGACTATCTCAAAGATAAACAACATTATATCGACCGTTATGATCTGCAAACAATAAAGGAATGCCTCGATTGGTATTGGAGTCTCAAAAAAGGAATGGAAGCAAGGCGAGGTGAGATAAAAACTTTGACTGATGAAGAATTTAAAAAAGATACTCATAAAGCAGTCAGCTACACAATAAACGTCCTCAAAGGAGAAAGATACAGACACAAAGAGAAGACCATTAATGAATGGATCGAACGGGACAGAATAATGCAGGAAAAGTATGATAATACTTCGCCTCCAGCAGATATGCGTTGTAAAGAATGTTATTCTGAAACAACCGTCACGCTTAAACATATTGAAAATTCATATACTGACAATCCCCGAATGCTGTTTACTTTTGGTTGTATTAAATGTAAAAAACGGCAAGTGATATACGAGGATGGTAAAGAATGGGTATATAAGGCGCCTCGTTGCCCAAAATGCGGAGCTTCTCTTAATAATCAAGTGAACCACCGTAGAAAAGATGTATTGATATTTATTTCCACCTGCTCAAACTGTTCTTACTACCATAAAGATGTTGACGACTTTAAAAAATCTCAAAAGGAACGGGAAGAAAGGGAGGCTCGGGAGATGAAATTACTTGCCGAGTACCGAAAAGATTTTGTCTATAGCGATGAGGAAGGTAAAAAATACATCTACCAGATGGATAATATCAAAGCTTTTATTGATCGACAAAAAGAAAATGAGAAGAAAGACAAAGATCCAGTTTATCAAAAAGCAAGACAGCTCAAAAAACTCAAAGTCAATCAATTGAAGGAACTACTTGTAAAAGCTATAGTAAAAGTAGGATATGAAGATTTACAGTTCGGCAAACCGGAGATGGGTCAATTCATAATTATAGATTTTTCAGTTAATGATATAAAAAATGAGAGAAAAGAACGTGATAGCGAAAATGCCCTAAAAAAACTAATTAAAAATATTCTTGATGATACGAACTGGCGTTTGATGACCGACGGTGTCCAGTATCGACTCGGTATCCTGACAGGAAGATTAAAGGCATACGAGCAAGAAGAGGATTTAGTAAAACTGATAAAATCAGTTTAATATTTATAATATTTGTTTACCTCTTTTTCTAGCTCGTAAAACAAGTTATCTAGTATAGTCATTTTTCCTCTTACTTGAACATTGGCATCCCAAATTGTTTCATCATATGCTGCTGCACCCTCGGTAGTTAACCCCGCTGTCTCATGAAAAATATTAAGAGCATGCTTCAGTCCATCGATTTGATCATGTTGTCGGTATTTATTTATACCAGTTTCTATTTCCCATAGCCTGTCCTTATGTCTCAAAACTTTAAAATTTGTTCTATTTTTTAAATTCTGAATACCTTCATGTATTTCTTCTACTTTTTCTTTTATGTTCTCATCCATATATATCACCTTCTTCCTTACCTCCACACGTGTGCCGTACTTGGATCATACGCATGAATTTCTAATTCAGTTCTCCGTGTATTTTTCTTTTTCTGCATTTTGCTTATAAGTTCTTTGCGATTCTGTGCAAGCGAACCTAATTTCAATACTTTTGCACTGTTTTCCGGCAAGCTCGGATCTGTCCTGAAGCTAACAAATATTTTATTCACGTAGGTCTCAGGAATGAGGTTTATTATATGATCGTCATTATCTCCTAATGAGTGTCCATGAATGAATAGACTTCCCCCGATTGAGGAAAAACTTCTGAGTCCTTTATGCAAATACCCACTGTGGTTGATATGGGTTAATTTTTCATCACTTCTTCCCTCTGCGACTATTAGTGGAAATAAGTTCATATCGAGAGACTTTCTTATTTGTTCAATCAATCGTACACCGGTTTTTTTCCATGTGTACTTTTGTAATTCGGTTCCTGCATCAAACAAATGTAGTGCGCCATGTAAATAATGGATATTTTGACTGTGAGCGTTGCCGTTATCCCAGATCACATATTCAGCAGTATCATCATCCGAATTACGAAAACCGTCATCACATTTGATTTTTCTGCCATCCTCATCATGCATTAATACCCAGTAGAGCAATAGATCATAGTTGAGAGTATAAGTGCTGTTAAAGTTTGATAAAAACGATCGAGATTTCTCATATTCATTTTTTGATATTTCATTCGGCTGTTCAGGATGATTTTTTGCGATTGTTTTGGCTAATATTTCCTTGAGTCTGTTAGCATCATCCTCACACTTTTGGGATAAAGTCGGATCAGTCGTTTTATAAATCTCTACTATTTTTTTAGTTTTACGCAGAGAGTCAATGGCATCTTCAAAATCTTTTGTTTCTAAAGAGTTAAAGAGCGAAGTGGGATCTACTTGCAGTCCTGAGAAATCTGCTCTATCGAAAAGCGCCTCATACTTAAAGATATCCTTTTTCCAATCTATACTGAAACCATTTCCTAAAAGGAGGTGTTTATTGATGTCTGATTTTGAAACCGCTTCTTGAAAAGTAAGATATTGGAACACATTTTCGATAATTTTTAACAATTATCAGTGTAGCAGATTGAGTGCTAGATATCAACAATATCAAACTATATCAACGACGTTTTAACCTCTTTTTATAGTGTGGCATTTGTAGCATTATCTTTTCTACGGATTACTGAATAAACGAGCATATGAATCATCTATAATAAGAGGTGTGTATCCTGGAGAAAGGTTGAGACTATAAGGATTAAACGGTTCCAGACCAGGGTGCTCCGCTTATGAAAGACGTTCGAATTGACCCGTCATGGAAATCGGCACTGCACGATGAATTTACTACACCATACTGGGAAAAGCTTACTTCTTTTGTAAGAGATCAGTACAAGTCACAACCTGTGTATCCTCCTGCCGCACATGTATTTAGAGCATTCGATTTATGCCCATTTGACAAGGTAAAAGTAGTAATCGTAGGTCAAGATCCGTATCATGGTGCAAAACAGGCCAATGGCCTTTCATTTGCCGTAAATGATGGCATCACGCTCCCTCCTTCCCTCAAAAATATTTACAAAGAAATTCAGAATGACTTAGGTATTACTCCATTACAATCTGGTGATTTATCGCGCTGGGCACAACAGGGAGTACTCATGCTGAACGCAGTACTGACCGTTGCAGCAGGTGCACCAGCCTCACATGCAGGTCGCGGATGGGAGCAGTTCACGGATGCTACTATCAAAGCACTAAATGAAAAGAGAGAGCATATTGTATATATGTTATGGGGCAAATATGCCCAGAACAAAGGTCAGGTAATTAATCGTGATAAGAATTTAGTACTGACATCTGCACATCCCTCACCATATTCGGCAACCATGTTTTTCGGTAACCATCATTTCAGTAAATGTAATGATTATCTGAAAAAAAATGGACTCGAACCAATTAACTGGCAATGATATCACGACAATAATACACCGCCATCTACGACAATCTGAGTACCGGTCATATAGGTCGACATTTCTGATGCAAGGAATAAGGCTACCTTCCCGATATCATCTGGATCACCGAAACGATGCATAGGAATCTTCGCCATAAACCCTTCAATCATTTTTGTCATATCGACACCTGCTGCTGCTGGCCCTTGTGATCTTTGTACTCCTTCTGTCATGATACCACCCGGAGCAATCGCATTAACCCATATTTTATGTTTTGACAGTTCAAGAGCTACGTTTTTCGTAAATCCCCAGACTCCATGTTTTGATGCATCATAGTGTGCGAGTCCTACCATTGATGGATGAAGAGCATCGATCGAAGTAACATTGATTATCTTGCCACCTTTGCCCTGTTTGATCATCTGTTCTGACGCATATTTTGTAGTCAGAAAAACGCCTTTCAAATTAATTGAAAGCACCTTATCAAAATCAGCGAGTGTCATCTGTGCAATCGGGACATTCGGATAAATACCTGCATTGTTTACAAGTATATCGATACCTCCATACAGTGCAACTGTCTGATCGAGGAGATGTTTAACATCTTCTTCCATTGATACATCAGTTTTTATAGCTGTGGCCTTCCATCCTTTTGCCGTAATTTTTTCTGTTGCAGCTTTAGCTTCTTCTTCGGTTCGATTTGCTATAACGACATTTGCACCTGCTTCTGCAAGTCGTGATGAGATAGCAAAACCTATTCCAATTGAACCACCGGTAACGATAGCTGTTTTTCCTGATAAATTTAACAGTGCGCTGTTTTGAATCAATTCCATAGTATGAATAAATAATTTATATCCCCTTCATTCTAAGCTATAAATAACAGATATCGTATGATGTATGTCACGGATTACTGACTTCATATTCACTTCCATCGGGTAAATTGGTTTTTATCGTATATGTTGGTGTTATCACGTTATATGGAGTGTACACATAATGATAGAACGTATAAGGATTTTCTGGTACAGCAGGTATATAGGTCGGTGCGAGCTGTGATAACGTTGCAGGATATGATCCATTATCAACAAGATACATTTCCAGTGCTGCCCTTATTTGTTGTAAATCAACTTTTATTTTTGTTGTATCTATTGTGGATTGGAATTCAAATGAGCGAACCATCATATCTGCCAGTTTTAAATTGCGTGCAACCGTGGGATTTGCTTTATCCTTTAGCCCAGACATAATAGTTATTTCATATATCGCATTATCTTCAGCTGTGTATAGGTAACACATCGTCACACCGGGGTCACCAGTTACTTCACGATAGGATATACCCGATACTTCGTAATCAACAACTTTAATACCCGTGAGCTGTCTAAACTGACGATTGATATATTCATCAACACTATATATATAATTGTTTATGCGTCTAAACTGCACAGCAAAATAAGGCGCCTGCTGATCACTCACTATCACACGCCAATCATTTCTATCTCCCTCCGTTTTAGTTACCCAGGTAGACGGATAGCTAAACTGTGCCTTAAGTATTACATCGTTATACGTGGTGAACTGCGTATCTACGGGTATGTCTAATGTGGGTGTAGGTGAAATATAGGCCGGAGGAACTAATCTGTCCGAACTAAGAGGTTGTATGCGTGGCGTGTAAAAAAGAAGTATGTCTGCTCCCATACCAATGATACCGGCAAACATAAAAACGACTCCTTTAATAACATGATTACGAGGATGATGATTCCACATATCCATACACGTATCTAAAGGGTTCATATATTCATATTACCTGATTTATGATTGTTTTGGTGCAAGATCATTGATGAGCTGGTTTATGGTATCTCCAATATCAATAAATTCATCATGTCCGGCGTCTGCAGTTTGATCTGCAATCGTTAGTGCATCTTGTAATTCTGTCTCAACCATTCCCCATTGTTCATTTGTTGTATGCATCATATGCGCGGTGATAAGCATTCTGCTGATCTGTCTTTTTACCTGAGATAACTGGTCGCTATTTGGCGATTCGAGATCTGCCTGCTCGATAAGAAGATGCAGTTGTGTATATAACTCTCTATAATTTTGACCCGGAAGGTTCGTACGCATCTCATTCATAACATGCTGCATATCCGAGGTGATAGGTGTCCCATATTCTCTTGCTAACTCCAGAAACTGATGACGTGGGTGTACAAACTCTTCTGGTGTTTGATGTTCTGACATATTATTCCATGTGAATTACTGTATGTTCAGTATGAATGATATCAAGTAATTCTGCTTCTGTTGTAGTCAGAATTGTCTGATAATTAGTGACCAGATCAAGTGTCAGTTTTTTGTTATATTTATCCAGTTCTGAAAAAACATCGTCGAGTAGTAGGATTGGTTTTATATGAAATAATTCTTCAAGAAGGGTTAACTCGTTTAACTTGAGCCAGAAAACACCGAGCCGCTGCTCACTTCGTGAACCATAGAGCTGAATATTTGTTTTTATATTATTCTTTTCAAGATAAATGCGTAAGTCTTCTTTTTGTGGTCCAATAAGTGTTTTTCTCACAATTTTTTCTTTAGGAAAATACTGTGCTGCCCGCTCAAGAGTAAAAGGACTTCGAATATACTCTACCGAGAAATTACGACTATCGATCGATCTATGATTATTAAGATATTCGACATATTCAGCACGTTTCGCTGTAATATAGGCTGATTGTTCATGCAGATATTGATTCCAGAAAACAAGTTCGTCGGCTAGTGCATTATCATCACGGGAGATTTCAAGTATTTTATTTCGTTTCCTCAGTGCCGTATCATAATGCTGTACTCTTTTTTTATACTCCGGATCAAAGGTACCTATGAACTTATTCATATAGTCACGACGCACATCGGGCGATCCCGATACGATATCAATCTGCTCTGGCGCAAACAGCACCGCTTTTCCGAGATGTTGACGATACTGGTAAAGTGAACTGGCTGTCTTGTCTATAAAATATTTTTTCTCGACGCCTGTTTCACGACGCGTCATAAGGATCTGAAATAAATGCGACGAATCATTCTGCCAAACATTCTCAACAACGGCTCGTGATTCGTTCCACTGAATGAGCTCTTCTTCGCGGGATTCTCTGAATCCGATCCCATTCATCACTACAAATACAGATTCAAGGAGATTCGTTTTTCCTCTCGCGTTTTCTCCTATTACCATGGTCGTTTTCGGATGAATGTCAAAAGTTCTGTTTTCGAAGTTTCGAAAATGAGAAAGATATACTTTAGTTAACAGCATAGAAGGTTCTATAAAAAGTTGTATCAAATACGGTCATCCCGAACTTGTTTCGGGATCTCTTACATAATTGTAAAGATGCTGAAACAAGTTCAGCATGACAATAACACACGTTTATGATGACGTAATTATACCGATTTATAACCAGGAATGTTTTTATGATTTTTTTTTGAGGAGGAAAATTGTTTCGAAGAATGATGGTAGTTTGAAGAAAGAACTACGAAGAAGAGAAACACTTTCAATCTGGTTAAACATTTTTTGCCAGTGCTTCCTTGCAAATACTGAAACATGTGAAAAGTCACGTGCATGAAGCCATGTGATCCATAGATTTTCGCTTGTATAGATTTTATGAAGAACATATTTTTTAGAAACGCGTACTGACTCTGCGATAGCCATCTTGATCTTTCCGCGTTCTACATGTTCCAGCACATCAAATGTGAGAACAAGATCAAACTCTTCATCTTTACAATCCAACTTTATGATATCGCCCTCCTTAAGATACGGCTTTATAGCAGCATCAGCTATGTTAAGCGCATCGTTGGAGATTTCAACGCCCTGTGCATCTATGCCAAAGAAACGAAGCCATTTTACGAGATTGCCTGTTCCACATCCCACATCGAGTGCTGTTTTTGGATTTAGAAATGTTTTGATGAGGAATGCTCTATAGAGATTAATCGTACTATGAATAAATTTGCCTATACCCGACTCTGTCTGACTAAATCGATGTTCGCCTTTTTTACCCGAATAATATGCTCTGTCATAAAAACTTGCATCGATGCGATAGGGCATGATAACGGTACCTTTAAATGCATCACATTCAATTATCTTTTCCATGTTATCGAAATCTTTTCCGTTACATACGATAACGGTAAGTCCGAGACGTTTTGCAAGTTGTGAGGCAACAGGATCAAAAGGAGCATTGGTGCCTGGAGTCCACTCTGTACCGACAAACTGTTCCATTTCTTCCCAGGTAAGTTTTTTAATAGGCTGTGCGTCTTTAAACTGTGATGGGTCTTTATCATAAACCCAGTCAATATTTGACATGTTGATGATAAGGTTCGAGCCATAATCTTTGGCAAGCATGACTGCATCGTAATCAGTTGACCAGCCTGGTTTCCAGCCGGCGCCTATCACTACTGGTTCCTTCCAGTTAAACAGTTTTTTGTCGTAATTTTCGATGATACGTGGATGAGCGATGTCTTTGAAGATAGTACGAAGAAGATGAGCATTAAGGCGGGTCGCATGAATGCCGAGCCAGTCAAGATCCTCATCTGTCAATGTTCCTACCACTTCTTTACCGGCGTCGCGATATTTACGTGCAGTTCTTCCTCCACCAGCTACAAGGAAAAAACGTTTACCTTTTTTTACATATGAAGTAACGAAGGCATGAAGTTGAGACAAAAATTCAGAATCAATTCCCCCATTTGGGACAATGAGACTACCTCCGACTGAGA
>CAYXCP010000042.1:0-8350 GCA_964463455.1 uncultured Gammaproteobacteria bacterium | reverse complement strand
TGACAAAAGTTTTAGATTGATTTGATTGTATATGCATAGATAAAACGTATCAGTTTAGTAAAAATATGTCAAGATGAGGAGTTACGATGAGATCGCGGATTATAATAGGGTATGGAACAGCTTGAGATAAATGGTATCCCTTATATCGTCACTCGAAAGAAAGGCAAATATGCAACTGTAACAATGCGCGTAAAACCAGATGGCAATGTCTATGTGGTCGCGCCTCGGTTGATGCCTCAGTTTATGCTGAGTCAGATACTCAAGTCTAAAGAGGAATGGTTTAGAAAACAGATAGCCCGATATGCAGCACAAAAAAAAGCAAAAAAAACATATCAATCTGGTGAAACGGTGCTTTATCTGGGCAAAGAGTATCCGATTCAGAAACATGTTTCATTCGATCATCTCGTAACAAAAATCGAGTTCAAAGATAATACATTTCATATATACGTTCATGCAGGTCATGCAGATGCGAAGCAAAAAGAACTTATTCAGAAGGCGTTGCAGCGATGGCTGATGAGTGAAGGAAAAGTATATTTGATTAATCGCGCTGATTACTTTTCAGGACTCATGCATATGGAGTACAAAAGCCTTACTCTCAAAACAGTAAGTTCGATATGGGGAAGCTGTTCACGAGATCAGAAACTGACATTTAACTGGAAGCTCATGCTTACACCTCCCGAAGTAATCGATTATGTTGTGGCTCATGAAATAAGCCATCTAAAACATAAACATCATCAGAAAACGTTCTGGGATCAGGTTGCTCAGTTTGATCCGGAATGTAAAACACATCGCGCATGGCTCAGGAAGAATTCGAGTAGTATTACGATTGAATAATTTTTCTCATCTTCGCAATAAAAAAACCTTCCATCTGTTCTGATGGAACGACTCGTTTAGTTTTTGTTACTTCGGGGTTATAGTTGTTGCCTTCAAATGAGGTAATGCCGTTCATCAGTTCCGTACCTGGCAAGGTGATATCTTCTAACTGAATTTTTTTACCATCCTTCTGCAGAATCCAGTCAATTACCTGTTCATTTTCTTCAGGTGCGAATGTGCATGTTGAGTAAATAACAAGACCACCTGGTTTACATGCGCTGATTGCAGAACGAAGCATCCATTGCTGCTTACGTGCAAGATGTTTGATCTCTTTTACCGACCAGTCAGCATATGATGCTTCATCATTTTCAATAAGGATACTTTCCATACTGCACGGAGCATCAAGTAATACTTTGTCGAACTCTTCATAATGATTCTGCCAGAACCGTTCTGCAGCGCCGTTTTTTACGTGTGTATTTGTTACCCCATACCTACTCAGATTTGCTTTCAGTTTGTACAATCTGTTACTACTAATATCATTTGCGACAATACTACCTTCGTTATGCATGAGTGACGCAAGTTGCGTCGTTTTGCTTCCGGGTGCTGCGGTCAGATCAAGAATATGCTCACCGGGTTGTGGATCGAGCACAACTGCCGGGATCATGCTCGATAGATTCTGTATATAGAACATTCCTTCTTCATACCAGGGTAAGGCAGTAAGAGATCGACTATCAGTATCAGGCAAAACAAGCGCATCTGCATACCAGGGGACCGATTCAAACGCAATGTTATGCTCTCTCAAATATCTTGTCAGGTCAGCAATAGTAGTTTTAATGCTGTTTACGCGAATCGTAAGTGGTTTAGCTTGTTTAAACGAAGAAAAAACCCGATCTGCCTGAGATGTGTATATCTCAGACAGTCGGGCTGTAAATAATGCTGGGAATGCCATATATTACAGCTCTTCAGAAGGGAAATTTTCATCGCCATTATTATGTGATGGGCGATTATTATTGAGCCATTCGACATAGGTACAACCTGTAGCTGTTTTTGTGGTGCGATCCCAGCCTGAGGTTGAGCATTTCTTCATTGTCTTGCCATTTGCAGTGGTTACGAGGAGCAACTTTGCACCGCATTCTGGACATTCTTCATCGAGTTCCTTCTTGGTGCCGTTTAGCCATTCGACATAATCACAACCGGTTGCTACTTTTTTTTCACGATCCCAACCGCCTGTAGAACATTTTTTCATCTTCTTGCCGAATCGGGTTGTCATCATCATAAGAGGAGCGCCGCACTTTGGGCATTTTTCATCGAGTTCTTCTGGCTCTGCTTCAATCCATTTTACGTAATCACATCCTTCAGTCTGACGTGTCTGAGCATTCCAGCTCCCTTTTGTGCATCTCTGTAATTTCTTACCTGATGGAAGATCGGTGACCGGTCCGAGTGGAGCACCACATTTTGGACAAATATTGGGTTGTTGTGTTGTTGGAGTTTCCTCTGTTTTTTTCATATCCTGTCATTGTAGCTGCAAATTTTATAAATTTCAAAGCGAAATATCATTGCATCATACGTATTCCGCTTATTTGATACAATAAAGAAATATGTTTGAACACGTTGTTGTCGCGGGTACATTTGATAGACTTCATAAAGGACACGAGGCCATTATTGATAAAGCATTTCAGATGGGCAAAAAAGTCCATATCTGTGTTACTACCGATGCGTTTGTCGTACAGAAAACATTGGCGGAACTAATTTTTCCATATCCCAAACGAGTAAAAGATGTTTCGGATTATATTGCACAAAAAAATTACACCACTTCATATGTCATTACTCCGCTTGAAGATATATACGGCATATCTATTATTGATCCGTCGATCGACGCAATCGCAGTATCACCACAAAGTAGGGAGAACGCGGTGAAAATTAACCTGAAACGAAATGAAAAAGGTATGAAACCTCTCGAGCTGATCGAAGTCGATCCAGTAAATGATGGGAACAATCACATGATTAGCTCGCAGCGCATCAGATATGGAGAAATAGATAGACTAGGTGTTCCTTTCGTAGTTCATTTTACTGATGATAAACCGCTGACCATGCCTGAAGATTTACGCACCGAGCTTCAGAAACCACTAGGCAGATTGTTTGCAGGCGATCAGAGTGACCACAGCAAAGCAGTTGCAGAACTGAAAACATATCTGCATGAATTTAAACCCGTTATTACAATAACAGTAGGTGACATCGTGACCTCATCAATGATTGCCGCAGGCGTAACCCCTGATGTATCTGTCATAGATGGCCAGACCCAGAGACAGCCAATCAATACGGATCCGGTACCCGCAAAAGCGTTTACGAATCCGCGTGGAACACTACAAAAAGATACCGTTGATGGTCTATTCAAAAAAATACATTCCTATTTACTTACGCACAAACACACATCTATGTATGTAGAAGGTGAAGAAGATTTGCTCGCACTCCCTTCTATCGTTTTCTCGCCGTTGCATTCCATAGTAATGTATGGGATGGCGAATCAGGGTATCGTTGCCGTGGAAGTAACAGAGGAGAGTAAAGAGTGGGCGCGTAAAATGGTTGAGAAGTTTATGTCATAACTCAGTTCCACTTATTTTCTGCATTCATTTTTTTGAGGAATTCCTGTACTGCCTGTTTATCTACATTGTAGTAAATGCCGCTTTCATCAGGAGATATGAGTGCGAGCTCGACTAATCTGTCGGTAATTCGTACGGTTTTTGCGTATCCGCAGTCGAGTTTGTGCTGTAAAAATGAGTAGGTAACTTTTTCGATTCCCTGCATGAGCATGACTGCTTTCGGAATGATGTCTTCAACTTCCATATCAGTATCTTCATAGGGACTAGGTACTACTTCTTCATAAGATGTGAGCTCATCTTCAAGAGTAATGAGTCTTTTTTCGATATCGTTGAGTTTTGCCAGAATCTGTTTCAATATTTCGTCCATGGTAAAGTCTATATTACTACGAAGAGGCCTCGAAAGCAACCTATACAGCAGCTGCTTTTACAACTATCTATATTTCCTGTAACGCAGATAGAGAGCAGCTGAAAACAAAATATTTGCTATTACATGTACGCCAAATGCGATCCCTAACATAACATTTATATTATTAACATGGTGAAGAGCAGCTTTGAACCCAGGCGTTGCGATGAATGCGGTGACTGATCCGACGACGTTGATTTTAAAAACAAAGACAAGTATAACAATAAAAATAATCAGAGGAATCACATATAGAATATCAATCAAATCCTGTCGCGATGAAAACATCGTTGAAGAAATAACCCAGATGAAATAGCCCAGAATAATATTCATCCACCAGGTGTGAGCAGGAAAAAAACCGGTGAGCGAAAGCCACCAGAGTATTCCCGTTCCTACAAAAATCGGTGCAATCCCCACGAGTATGCTTCTGAACACATCTTTTTTGTAATACGTGACACTTCCCAGTTTTATGCTGTTTCGCTCCCACTGGGGGAGCAGGTTCACTTTTGCTACTTTGAGAAACAGAATGGTCGCCATAAAGAAGTGAGCCATCTCATGAAGCACTGTGCCGGGAAAAAAGATGAATGCGATAATACCGTTGACGATATGATGATTATGAAATATGCCATCGAGAATAGTGGCGAGCTTGTTTATTGAGCGCTTCGAAAGGAGATAAATGCCGTTGACGAGTGCGAGGAGAATAAGTGCTTCCATATATGTATTCTATTATATGTCATCCTCGCGAATGCGGGGATCTGCGCAGACCTGCCTGGCGGCAGACAGGTTCCCGCCTACGCGGGAATGACAGATCAGAACAAATTCTTCGATACTCTGCAATGTTTGGGGACATAGTCTGTTCTCTGTTTCATGAGTTCGTTCAGGGTGCAGGTTACTTCAAAAGAGTTGCGCATGACGCGGGATTGAAACATGAAATATGTTCGTAAGTCATACGCTGCAGATGCAGTGAGTAATACTACTACTATATATATAATGTAGGGTTTCTTCATGCGTTCGACAAAAGGGAAAATGGTAGTTATCGCATAGATTACGGCAGGTATTACGGTAACAGTACGCAGCATATTCGGATTATCAGCAGGACTGGTGAGTAAGGATGGCAGTAGCGCAAGAAAAAACCAGATAATAAATAATGTATCCGCCTGTGTATCCCGATTCCTGATCATGATATAGAGGCCGACAACAAGAAGTAATGAAAATATCGGGGTGACTGCCGCTTTACCGGGAAAATTATGGCGACCGTTCATATCACCTTTCCATATAAACATAGAAACCGTTTTTTCAATATTCTGGCTTACCGCGCTTATTTTTTCTACGGGAGACAAATGCTTATCCTGTAATACAGACACCTGGCTGATTCGGATATCAGGATGCTGTGCATTATATATAGTAAGAGGTGCAATGATGATCGCAAAAAAGGCTACAAAGGTAAGAAGCATTTTTTTGGGAAGAGTTAAGCCGATTGATATGAGCGGCAATAAAAAGAAAATACGACCCGGGTAATACGACAAGTAGGCAAGACCAGTGAATATACTGCATGCAATGACATAGGTTATTTGTTTCTTTTCTAGTGCATACACAAGAAATGTTATTGCCAGAAGTTCGAGAAAGATAAGAAATGTTGCTTCAAACGAAAAGCGTGCAAAATTAAGATACCATCTGAGTGTAAGAAAACTGAGTGCTGCAAACAGTGCATAGGTATTTCTTTTAAACAGGTGAACAAATAGCACATAAAGGGCTATTGCAGATCCAATCCCGAATAGTGCTGCAGGCAATCGTAATGCAAATGTGGAAATGCCAAATAATTTAAAAGATAACAACAGGATATAAAAATAGAGCGTTGAGTGACCGGTAGCGAGCGTGCTATATGGTGTGTACGCAATATGATCGAGTGACAACGCCAGATGGGTGAATGACACTTCATCGTATGCGAGATGGGTAGGAATATCTACGAATTTATAGAATACGAGTACTATGCCGACTAGCAGAACAAGAATCAATCCCCCCGCAAAACGTGCAATAGGCTTATTCATATATGTATAGGATACAAAAAAATAACATAAAAGCCAGCAAATCTGTTTACAAATGACATAAACGTAGTACAATAATCTTATGAAACACCTAAGCAAATATATAATCGAATTTATTGGTACATTTTTTCTCGTCCTTACTATAGCACTTTCTGGCAACGCATTCGCAATTGGCGCAGTACTCATGACTATGATTTATATGGGTGGTTATATTTCAGGTGCTCATTATAATCCTGCTGTCACTCTTGCCGTTTATATTCGGGGAAAGATTCGTTTGAATGATGTTCTTTTTTACTGGGTAGCTCAGTGTTTAGGAGGTCTGGTTGCAGCACTTGTATATGCTTCAGTTCGTGGCCTGTTCTTTGTTCCTGTTCCTGGCCCTGGGGAATCTGCAATGAATGTATTTATTCTCGAACTCCTATACACATTCGCACTGGCAACTGTTGTGCTTCATGTTGCCACATCAGAAAAAACAAAAGATAATCAATATTATGGTTTAGCTATCGGATTTACGGTTCTTGCAGGCGCGTTTGCAGCCGGACCATTATCTGGTGGTGTTTTCAATCCTGCTGTTGCTTTGGGACCAACAGTCGTCGATTATCAGAATCTGACTGTGCATCTGCCTAATCTGTATATTTACCTGTCAGCACCGCTTCTTGGAGGTCTTCTGGCTGGAATCGTCTACAGAATGGTTCAGCCCGCATCTAAGTCATAAAGAGTGTAAAAGTATGGTATAATTAGTCATACTTTGACACGCTTTCTGCGTGTCATTATTTTTTTTATAAATCTAACCTATGGATATTCGAAATATCGCTATCATCGCTCACGTAGACCACGGTAAGACAACCCTCGTCGACGGATTACTTAAACAGACTCACACATTCCGTGATAATCAACGCGAAATGTCACAAACATTAATCATGGATTCCAACGATCTTGAACGTGAAAAAGGAATCACCATTCTCTCAAAAAACACATCAGTTTTTTATCATGACACAAAAGTAAATATCATTGATACTCCAGGGCATGCAGATTTCGGTGGAGAAGTAGAACGTGTTTTGAATATGGCATCAGGTGCAATTCTTCTTGTAGATGCTGCAGAAGGTCCTCTTCCTCAGACAAAATTCGTACTTAAGAAAGCACTCGAAGCAAAACTGAAACTTATTCTTGTTATCAACAAAATCGATAAAAAGGATGCACGTCCTATGGAAGTAGTTCACATGGTAGAAAATCTGTTCCTCGAACTCGCACAGGATGAATATGCGCTTCATTTCACCACACTTTTTGCTGTAGGCCGTGATGGAAAAGCATTTCTCGAACTGCCTGAAACATATTCATTTGACATGCCAGGTACTCTTGATCCGTTATTTGAAACAATCATAAAAGAAATTCCATCAGCTTCTATAAATGAAGATAAACCATTTCAGATGCTCATTTCTACGTTGGATTATGATAATTACGTAGGTAAACTGTGCATCGGAAAAGTAATGCGTGGAAAACTGAAAAAGAATGAAAATGTAGCAATCGTCGATGACGGAAAAGTTCTTACGACTGCGAAAGTAAGTAAACTGTATACCAGTGTCGGATTAGCACGCCAGGAAGTAGAAGAAGTTGTAGCAGGCGATATCGTTGCTGTAGCAGGTATTCCTGAACTTACCATCGGTCAGACACTTACAGATCCTGCAAATCCTGAATCACTTCCATCGATCAAAGTTGACGAACCAACAATCAAGATTTCAATTGGGCCAAATACATCACCATTTTCAGGTAAGGAAGGAAAATTCACCACTTCACGTCAGATCCGTGAAAGACTCATGAAAGAAAAAGAAACCAACCTTGGTCTTCGTATCGAAGATGAAGAAGAAGGAGTTGGATTTATCGTACATGGTCGTGGAGAGCTCCATTTGGCAGTCCTTATTGAAACCATGCGTCGAGAAGGATTCGAACTTCAGGTGTCAAAACCACATGTCATCTACAAAACCATAGATGGTGTTGTATGTGAGCCATATGAAGAAGTAACTATCGATGTCCCGGAAGAATTCGTAGGTATGGTATCTGAAGAAATGGGTAAACGAAAAGGCATTATGCAGGACATGACCAAGGATCACCACAACAACTCAAGACTTACCTATAAAATATCAAGTCAGAATTTACTTGGTATTCGTAACACCATGCTCACAAAAACCAGAGGCACAGCCATCATGAATACCTATCTGCTCGGATATGAGGCAAAAGGCACAAAAATGGATAATCTCCGAAACGGTGCACTAATCTCAGTGAAGACAGGAACCTCACTTACCTATGGTCTTGGTAATGCACAGGAACGTGGTACCTTATTCATCGGTACAAACGTTGAAGTATATGAAGGTATGGTAGTAGGTGTAGCAAGTAAGACCCAGGATGTAGAAGTGAATGTATGTAAAGAAAAACAGCAGACCAACAACCGATCATCGGGTGAAGGTGTATCTGTACAACTTACGCCTCCAACAATA
>CAYXCP010000041.1:0-8504 GCA_964463455.1 uncultured Gammaproteobacteria bacterium | reverse complement strand
TAGAATACTTCCTTGCCAAGGAAGGGGTTGCCGGTTCAAATCCGGTCCACCGCTCCATGAAGCAGTCTGGCAAAGCCAGACGCTATCATGGTCACGCAGCGATCTCCGATCTGCTGCATGACACTGATGCCTCTTCATTAATAGAGCCAAAAAGAAGTCTCTTACATAAACCTAAATACCTTCAATGCCCCAAGTACAAACAGCACCGCCACAAGGCCCACGCGATACCATCCGAACACCGAAAGTGAGTTTGTTTTTAGATAGCCAAGAAGCCATTTCACAACAATGAATGATGTTGCAAACGTGATAACAAAACCCAGTCCTAAGAAGAGTAGATAATCAGGGTGAGCCATTATGAGCCCACGCATTTTAAACAAATCAAGGAATGATGCTGCAAAAATGGTTGGTATAGATAATAGGAACGAATATTTAGCTGCTTCATCACGACGAAAACCTAAAAGTATCATGAGGATAACAACAGCACCTGCACGTGAGACACCCGGGACTACAGCAAAAGACTGAACCAGTCCAATAGTAATAGCTTCCTGATGATTTATTGATGAAATACTTCTTCTTAATTTTGATCCGTCCTTAACAACAACATATTCAACTACAAGAAACAGTATACCCACTGTAAGAAATACCAGAGCCATAAGCATATTCGCTTCAAAGAATACGTCCTTTATTACTTTATAAAGTATCAACCCTACAACTGCAGTGGGAACAAAGGAAGTAGTGACTGTTAAAAATAACCTACGGTCTTTCAATAACGCTAATCCATAAATGATTACGATAGATAAGATTGCACCTGACTGAATAAATACTTCAAATAATTTAGCAAAATCATTCTGAACTATCCCCAAGAGATGGGACATCACTATAAGATGGAATGTAGATGAAACAGGGAGAAATTCAGTAACACCTTCGATAACTGATAGTATCACTATCTTATATAGTTCCATAAAATATATAAATAATAAAGAGTGCGCGTTCATTGTAGAATAGAACGATACCACATCGTAGTCACTCTAGCATCAGTATACAATAAGCATTGATGATATAATATGTCTATGAAAGTAGCGATAGTACACGATCAATTGCAGGAATTCGGTGGCGCAGAACGAGTGCTTGTTTCCCTATGCTCGCTTTATCCGGATGCCGATATATTCACATCATTCTATAATCCGACATCCCTTGGCATACATGCAAAAAATATTAAAAACAAAGTGAATACCTCTTGGGCGGACCGTATATGGTTACTTAAAAAGCTCTATTCACCTCTTCGTTTTATTACTCCTTTGTTATGGGAAAGCTTTGATTTTACGGGATATGACCTTGTTATATCGTCATCAGGATCATATATGTGTAAAGGTGTGATTACCCGACCAGATACAGTTCATATATGCTATCTTCATCACCCACCAAGATATTTATATTACTACGAAACTGCTCGTGAATGGCAAAAATACTGGCCAGTAAGAATATATGGCCATATCATAAATCACTCATTAAGGATGTGGGATTATCTTTCTTCACAACGCGTTGATCATTTTATTGCAAATTCAGAGGACACAAAAAAACGCATAGAAAAGTTCTATCGTCTCGATGCTGCTGTTATTTATCCGCCTGTGCATATCACTGAAGAAACGCCTGACTATACAGCGGAAAAGAAGTATTATCTAACCGTTTCACGCCTCGCTCGCGCTAAGCATATCGATATACTCATAAAAGCTGCAAATAAACACGGATTTACTTTGAAAATTGTAGGAACTGGTCGAGATGAAGCATATTTAAAGTCCCTGGCCGGCAAACATGTGGAGTTTCTCGGTAGTGTGGAAGACAAAGAATTAAGAGCATTATATAAACATGCAAAAGCATACCTATTCGCATCTGTAGATGATGAATTTGGCATAGCGCCTGTTGAAGCATTGGGCCATGGCGTACCGGTTATTGCATATAAAAGCGGCGGACTCAAAGAAACAATTATTCATAATGAAAATGGATATTTATTCTATACATTATCTGAAGATTCACTGATCGGTGCACTAAGAGATATGGAAAAACTCACCGAAGAAGAATATAGAAAAATGGCAATGAAAGCTCGATCTACATCCGAACAATATTCAGAAGAAAATTTTCAAAAACAGATGAAGGATTTCGTACAATCCAAAATAAATACCTAATCTCTTTCACTTTGTGTGATACGCAATTATTCGTACCGTATTGCATCTATTGGAGAAAGGTCTGCTGCCTTTTTAGCAGGAAACACACCGAAAAGTACTCCTATACCCGTAGATACACCCAGCGCAAGTCCTATCGTTTGCAAATCAATGTATGCAGGAAACACACTCTGAATAAAAAAGACTATGATAAAAGACAATGTGAGGCCTAATGCACCACCAAAGACCGACAGAATAACTGATTCGATAAGGAATTGATACAGAATGTCAGCTTTTCTTGCTCCTATTGCTCTTCGGATACCTATCTCCTTAATACGCTCGGTAACCGTAACATACATAATATTCATAATACCAATACCTCCCACAACCAGTGATACTGCTGCGATGGCAACGAGGACTGTATTTAGGATGCCAAAAATAGATCCAATGGCATTTAGTATTTCTGTTTGTTCTATGACAGAGAAATCATCTTCCTTATATCTTTTTAGTAACTGTATATTTATATCCTCTTTGAGAGTTTTTAGGTCATAACCACTCATACCTTTAACAATGATTGCCTGAAACTTTTTTTCGGTATTGAATATATATGCAGTTTTATAAGGCATATAAATAAATGAATCAAGATCAGGTCCGCCAAATCCACCTCCACCTTTTGATCCCAAAACTCCGATCACGTTAAATGATGAGCCCTGAATCTTCACTGATCTGCCTACTGCTGAAGATGCATCATCGAATAGATTTTTAGCAATCTTGGGACCGATAACAACTACTTTGCTCCGTTTGTCTACATCCGTTTTTGTGTACTCTACACCGTATTCTGCTTTGAGATTAAGAGCTTTAAAAACATCTGCAGTACTCGCATAAATACTTCCCGATTCGGTGTTCTTACCGGCATCGACTATGGATGATTTAGTAAATATGGGTGCTACAATAGTCAGTCCTTTTATGCGCCTTAGTTTTGTAATATCCTTTTCATCAAACTGGATTGTTCCTGTCGCACCCGGATTGTTATTGAAACTACCGTTTTTCAGAATCTGTCCGGGAACAACTCTCAAGAGGTTTGTTCCTAAACTTTCAAACTGATCATTAATATATTTACGTAGTCCTAGTCCAAAAGCCATAAGAAGCACTACAGACATTACGCCAATAAGGATACCGAGAGACGTAAGAAAAGCTCTCCCCTTGTTTCGAGCAAAATCCTCGAGTGATGACTTAAAAATAAATACAAAATAGTTCATATTACGCTTCCACTAATCCATCTCTAATTTTGATACTGCGATTTGTCTGCGCGGCAATATCTGGTTCATGAGTTACAATGACGATTGTTCTTTTATCTTCTTTATTCATTTCTTTAAGGAGTTTCATGATCTCGTCGCCTGTTTTTGTATCTAGATTACCCGTAGGTTCATCGGCAAGTATCATTTTGGGATTCATGATAAGAGCGCGTGCTATCGCAACACGTTGCTGTTGTCCCCCTGATATTCGGTTTGGATAAGATCGTTCTTTTCCAGTAAGCCCGAATCGATCTATGAGATACTTCGCTTTTTCTCTCACATCATAGCCTAGTTCTTTTCGTGCATAAACAGAGGGTAATATAATATTTTCCATAACAGTCAGTTTATTGATGAGGTTAAACTGCTGAAAGACGAATCCCACAAACTCACTTCGTAATGTAGACGTCTCATCATCGTTTAGTTTCTTGATATCGATGCCATCATACTCTATAAGCCCATCAGTCGGTTTGTCAAGAAGTCCGATTATATGCATAAGAGTAGATTTACCACTTCCGGAAGGTCCAATTATCGAAGTGAATTCTCCTTCATTAATATCTACATCTACACCTTTTAAGGCCCGAAAAATAATATCGTCATCCAGCTTATATTCCTTAGTAACATTACGGAGTTTTATCATAGACAGTCTCTCCTTCTTTTAGACCTGAGGTAACTTCAGTATACGTATCGTCGGAAAGTCCTGTTTTAACATATGTCTTTTCAGGTTTATTATTCACGAGTTTATATACATATTGTTTATCTCCCTCGTTATTAATATATTTGACTGGCACTGCAATGACATCGGGTCTCTCACTGAGTGTGAAATCAACATCACCCGTCATACCCAGTCTATAGCCTTTGTTATCAAGTGTTACGGGCAATTTCAGTTCGTATACAGTACCTGTTTCGCCATCTTTAGGGATAAATGATATAGATCGAATCTCTGTTTTAACCGGTTCATCGCTGTCAAAAGCATCAAATACGATTGATCCGAGCATTCCTTCTGTCAATTTTACTACCTCTGTCTGATCTGCGAGAGCTGAGAAATAGAGAGTGTCTGGATTGATGATATCGAATTCAGCGGTAGCAGGTGTGATGTTAACTCCAGCCTGTAATGTATCTGCGTGAGTCACAACACCGTCGATCGGACTTACTAAGTTCGCACTTTCTGCAGCGATAGATTGCAGCTCTACATCGAGGACTGAATTATTTAGATCATATTGCGACTTTTCATAGGCTCGCATTGTGCGCTGGCGCTGATCAGGAGTCAGAAGACCAATTATTACTTCTCTATCGTCATCTTTTGTCTGATCGAACGTGAGTCGCTGCTGTGCATAGGTATTCAGATATTTCTGAAGACGCTTCTGAATATCGCGCTGATCAAGTGTTGCGAGTGTTTGAAATTTCTTCACATAATCACCCTCTTTTACACCGACCCATGTCAGTTTGCCCGATGACTGAAAGCGAAGCGCAGCCTTTTCAGTTGCATCTATCTTGCCCGAAAGAGACAACGTTTCCTTTATGGTTTTTCTGCTGACTTTATGCGTCGTTTCTTTCGTACCCTTTACCTGTGTTGCATTTTGTCGGTATATGAAAATCCCTATCAAGATAAGGGGAATAACAATAACATACCAGCGTTTTTTGAAGAACTTAATCATACGTTATAAGTGTAGTATAAATGGGACTAAAAATACAATCAAAAAACTCACAAAAATCTACAAAAATGGTGCCCAGTTACTAACGGGCATAATATTGAATAACATAAAATTCCACGCATATAAATATATAGCCGGTAGTAACAAAATAAGCACTATAAGAAATTTTTTAGATGTAAGAAATCGTTCAAATGCAATGCATGCTAAAAGCCACATAGGAAGAATATATCGAGATATATCACGATGTTGTACAAAAATAGTAGCTACAAAGAATGTGATACCAAAATAAAAGAAACTTCGGTATTTTGTATCTTTCAGTTGGACAACTGCAGCAAGATATATACATAAGTAAAGGACAATGTCCTCGAGCCAGGCAGTACCTACCCACTTTGCCTGATAATTAAATGCAGCAAATGGATATAGCATTGGGACTACTCCACCTGTATGAAAATATGCCATAAAATCGCCTGTACGAACTTGATAGAAATAAAATAAGCCTGCTAAGGAAGCAGGGACTATGAGAATCCAGATGCTAGCCATAGAAATTTTCTTGTTCTTGATATGTTGTTCAATGAGGGTAAGGAAATAAGCAACAAACAATAGTATTCCAGGCGTTTTTGTGAGTACAGCAAGTCCTCCCATAAGTCCTGCATACAAATATCTTTTCTTCTCAAAAAAATAGAGCGAAAGCAAAATACATAACAGAAACAAGCTTTCAGGTGCTCCCACGGTACGTAGTACTAAGAACCTCGGAAGAAAAAGGAATACCAATGTCAACACAAAGGGATTATCACTTAGCTTCAGATTTTTGACTATGAGATAAAAAGCAACCGCCAGTGCGATAGTAGATAGTATAGTTACAAAGATCATGGAGTGAACGTAACCCATGAAAGAGAAAAGATAAATGAATATAGGATACAGAAGTAGGTGAGCGGCGAAATAGCGCGGATCAAGGGGCTGTTCTATATGTAACGATCGTATTGATTCTATGTTATACCACGTTTTTGCAGGTATAATATACAGTAATCCGTCATAATTTTTATAGATATAACTCATATCTGGTTTTGGCACAATTCCAGGTATAGAAAATTTCACTAGAAAAGGGATATACAGTAATAATGTAGAAATGAGTACAACTGCTATAATGAAAATGAGGTGTTTCGTAGTAACTTTTTCTATACGCATATGAATAAATTATATTTTACCAGTACTGCACGAAATAAAATTGCATATTTTATGTTCTTCCTTCTGCTCATCATAGGAGCCTACCTGCGGTTTTACCGGATCTATGATTTTGCAACATTCCTGGGCGATCAGGGTCGTGACGCTCTTATCGTACGAGACATTGCGACATTCAAACATTTTACTGCGATTGGGGCACCCACTTCAGTAGGTGGCATATTTTTGGGACCGTTTTTCTATTATCTCATGGCCCCCTTTTTGTTGCTGTTTCGTTTTAACCCCGCAGGAATGGCAGCCGGGACCGGTATTATTTCTCTTATGGGGATCATAGGAGTGTATGTGGTCCTGCAAAAAGAATTTGGACGTATTGTTGCCTTAATCACATCGGTTTTTGTTTTGTTCTCAGGCACACTTATTGACTTGTCGCGATATGCATGGAATCCGAATCCTCTTCCCTATTTTGCATTTTTTACCCTTTATTTTCTTTCGCTTTCACTGCAGTCAGAGCACATTATATATGGATTCCTTTTTGGTGCCTTCTTATCACTGAGCATTCAACTGCATTATCTCGCACTTCTCCTCGTTGTGCCCGCAGGACTTGTGTGGTTTTTTGCTTTACTAGGTACAGGGAAAAAAACAGCTTATTTAAAGCAGGCAGGGATGACTATTCTAGGATTTCTCGTATTTATATCCCCTCTCATCATATTCGATCTAAAACATCAGTTTATTAATAGTAAAAACTTTATCGCATTTATATCTAAAGGTGAAACGGTTGAGCCATCGCCTTACATGAACCGTTTACAGGATACCATGCAGGCATTTATACATTATCTGACCGGAGTAACTCCTGAAATGAAGTATATATGGATCATTGCTGTTGTATCTCTGCTCATACTTATCATGCTTTTCCGAAGGTCACAGTCTCTCACTTTTCGTATACAAATAGTATCGTTCATTTTATATATTCTCTTATTTGCCGCCATTAATACACAGAGACACTATCACTACTTTACGAGTATATATATTACCGGGTACTTTCTGATTGCCGTAACTCTAGCGACGTTTATTAAAAACAGAGTAGTTTCAGGCGTGATTACTGTGTTTGCTATTGCATTATTTTTCTCATGGAATATCCCTAAATATTATTTTTTCTTTAGTGATCCGAATAAACAGATAGAACATGCAAAAAATGTAGCGACCGTCATTCATAACGATGTACGCACTGATAAATTCAAAATGACCGCATTACCCGACATATACTCAGATAGTACCTATCGATACTTTGCTAAGATACTAGGCAGTGATCCTGTAGATAAAAACAGTTTTGATAAAGTTGATGTACTCTATGTAGTATGCGAGCAGGCCTGTACACCTATCGGAGATGGACAATGGGATATAGCCTATTTTGCACCCACAAAAGTTGTAAATAAATGGAAAGCAGATGGCGCGACAGTATATAAATTAACTCATTGATATGAATATCACATTAATCATTCCCTGCTATAACGAAGCTGCTAATCTTCAAAAAGGCGTACTCGACAAGATAGGCAACTATACGCGGAATGATGATCGCTTTATGGAAGTAGTAATTGTTGATGATGGATCTGATGATGAATCACGAACAATTGTTAAGACTAAATATCTGAATGTATTCCCGAAGTTCAGACTCATTGCCAATAAACACGCCGGCAAGGCATTTGCCGTTATAACAGGTATCGAACAGGCAAAAGGCGATTATGTTTTTTTTACCGATATGGATCTCGCAACACCGATAGAAGAATGTGAAAAACTACTTGATTATGCAAAACAGGGATATGAGGTGGTGATCGGCTCACGTAATACTCATCGAGAAGGAGCTCCACTATCACGAAAAATACTTGCACTCGGATTCATGTGGACACGTAACTTTATTATCGGCTTGAGAGGAATAAAAGATACACAATGTGGGTTCAAAATATTCTCGACTGTCGCAGCACATCAGATTATTAATCGCCTCAAAGTATTTAATAAAAGTCAGGTCATTAACACTCCGTCTGTAACGGCAGGGTTTGACCTTGAATTTCTTTTCCTTGCTAAAAAACTGAAATATAAAATTAAAGAGGTTCATGTTACATGGCGTCACGTAGAAACAAAACGCGTAGCCTTCGTCAAAGATGCACTTGAAACGCTCAGAGATATCATCAGAATAAAATATTACGACCTTCAAGGTCAATATG
>CAYXCP010000040.1:0-8562 GCA_964463455.1 uncultured Gammaproteobacteria bacterium | reverse complement strand
GATGATATCGATGTGCGTTTCAAGGAAATGAATCCAAACGTTATCAGTACTGTTATTCCAAACGGCGTTGGAGATGAATTTTTCCAGATTGAACAGAAAAAACCAAAGTATATTCTCTATCTTGGTCGATTTGATCTGGGTCAGAAAGGCGTCGATCTTCTCCTGAAAGCTTATGCAAAAATAAGAGATACAATTCCGTATCCGCTCGTCATAGCTGGTCATGGTCCAGACGAGGAAAAAATACGCGAGATCATCAAACAGGAACATCTTGAAGATAAAGTTACCATTGCAGGCGCTGCATATGGCGAGAAGAAAATGAAATTACTCGCTGAAGCATTGTATGTTGCATTTCCTTCACGTCATGATGATCTGCCATTATTCTCACTCGAGGCAATCGCATCAGGCCTGCCCCTTATCTCATTTGATATCGATGGTCTGATGTGGACCGATGAGTCATTTTCAATGAAAGCTCCGTGTTATGATATCGATGCCTATGCAAAAGTATTGCTGGAGGCCGCAACCACTGATCGCATTCACAAGATGCGTACCAGTGCACGCGAAAAAGCTGTACGCTTTAAGTGGGACACCGTGGCAGCGGGCTATGATAAATTTCTTCGCTATGTAGTGAAGAACGAACAAAAACATGACAAAAGCTGAGATCAAACGAACCAAACTGTCCTATATCGTCCACTTACCTCACATTACCGATGAGGCATCATTATGTTTTGGCGAGGCAGAAAGACATATGCCTTTTCCGATAAGACGTGTCTATTACATTTCCAAAGTACTTGATAACTCAGTACGCGGTAAGCATGCACATAAGGAAACTCTTCAGATGTTATTCTGTATCCAGGGATCTATAACAATCCATCTGGATAACGGAAAAGAAAAAGAGATTGTTGAGCTTAAAGAACCTAATCAGGGTGTTCTTCTTGATAAAATGATGTGGCACGAAATGTCAGACTTTAAAAAAGATACTATTTTATTGGTCTTTGCTTCAGATTATTATGACGAAGCAGATTACATACGTAACTATACCGATTTTATAAATTCAGTAAAACATAAAAAATATGGTACTCATGAATGATTTTAAAAAGGAATATCAGGCAATAAAACCTGAAATTGATAGTGCTATCGGCACAATGCTCGAAAGTGGATGGTATATCCTCGGCGATATCAGCAAGACATTTGAAAAGAATTTCGCCAGTTATATTGGCTCAAAATATGCAATCGGCGTCGCAAACGGACTCGAAGCTCTTCAGATCTCTCTGATGGCTCTGGGTATCTGTGCGGGCGATGAAGTAATCACCGTTTCAAACAGTGCTGTTGCTACGGCTCTTGCCATAACAAACACGGGTGCAGTTCCTGTATTTGTCGATGTAGACGATTATTTCCATATGGATCTCGAGAAGCTCGAAGCTGCAATCACCCCAAAAACAAAAGCAATCATTCCTGTACACCTGTTTGGACAACTTGTGGATATAACTGGCGTAATGGAAATCGCAAAAAAACATAACCTGCAGGTAATAGAAGATGCATGTCAGGCACACGGTGCAGCATTAAACGACAAAAAGGCAGGATCATTTGGCGTTATGGGATGCTTCAGTTTCTATCCAACCAAGAATCTTGGCGGATATGGCGATGGCGGTGCTATCACAACTGATTCTGAAGAATTATACGAACAGTGCATGATGCTTCGTAACTATGGACAGAAAACACGATATATCCACCTGATGAAGGGTATGAATAGCCGACTTGATGAAATTCAGGCAGCCATTCTAAATGTAAAACTTCCAAAGCTTGACGGATTCGTTGCAAATCGCAATAAGGTTGCAGCAATGTATCTGGAATTACTGAAGGAAGTGAAGCAGATTACCCTTCCCAAAGTACGCGAAGATCATGCTCATGCATTTCATCTCTTTGCTATATTGGCAGAGAATCGTGATGGTCTCATGAAATTCCTCAATGAAAATGGAGTGCAATCTCTGGTACACTATCCCATCCCGATTCATAAACAGAAATGTTATGAAGAATATAACAGTCAGAAATTAGAGCGTACCGAAATGCTCGCTGAACAGTTATTATCGATCCCGATTCACCCATTCATGGACGAATCAGAAGCAACATTGGTTGCAGACAAGATTAAAGAATTTTATAAAGGATAGTACGTCATTCTGGGGACGATCCGCATATATGCGGAGAGGACTCCAGAATCCCAGTAAATTGATCCTGGACATGCGGTAACTTGCCAGGATGACATTAATATGCAAAATAAGTTTTCGATATACAATCTGTTGCTTACGCGCCTATCGCGTAAAAAGTCCGGTTGGACACGTCCAAAGCGTGTAACATGGCCTAAGCGCATAGGATCATACCGATTTGTTAAACCTGTGCTCGAAGATAGAGTCCTTGCCGCGTTTTTTTTCGCTGAATATCAGGATGATCATGGCAACATAGCACGCGCTAAATACTGGACAGGCACGCAGAAAACATTTGACTATTATTCACTTCAGAATGAGATAGCAATCTACGGAGAATTTAAAAAACTGTATGACTATCACGGAGATGAAATTCGCACATCATATCCAGATATTTATATACCTAAGTTTGTTGGTACACGAGAGACATCAGATAGCCTGATCATGCTTGTTGAAAAAGTTCAGGGTACTGATCTGGGTGTCAGAACACTTAATGAACGAATTAAGACATATGAAGAGCTTTTGGCTTACTTCCGTTACATTGAGTCAAACTATGGCGCAGAATTTGCCAAAGTGCTTGAAGAGCGAACACCTCTTACAACAATTATTGTAAACACCGTGGCAACTATCCGTGCAATGGCACGCTACCCTCGCCATTTTTTCCTCTTTCTACAGGCACTGTATGTGTTCGCCAAATGTATGTCAGACCTCATGCATTCCCGATATGAACAGGCATTTGTCCATCGAAGTCTGGAGGATCATAATATAATAGTTAACGGTGATCGCATAAACCTTATCGATTTTCAACTGTCAGTACGGGCTCATCCGATGTTGGATATAGTTCAGTTACTCTTATTCTCATGGGATGATCAACAGTTCTGCAGATCCGTACTGGCTACCGATTTACTTGCTCCGCTTCGCGAGAATGTCCATGATCTCAATGTATACAAAGCATATGCGATTTATAATGCCATGCATCAGCTCGCAACTTCAGGTGAATGGTATTACGAACGCAATCTGTCATATCTCAAACATGCGATCTCGATTGATCATGACGGCATGATGAAATATTACAATCAATACGCATCAGTTTCACAGACTCAGAAACTGATCAGTGTGACCGTTGGCATACCTGCTCACAACGAAGAAGCAAACATCGCAAATATGCTGCGAAGTGTCATTTCACAACGAGGCAATTTTCATCTGGACAAAATTATAGTGGCTTTCGACGGTTGCAATGACAGGACAGAAGAAATTGTAAGTGCTTTTATGCAGAGTGAACCACGTGTAGAGATTATCTGTGATCATCAGCGTCGAGGGAAAGTATCACGTTTGAATGAAATTTATCAGAAAATGGATTCAGACGTATTAGTTACTCTTGATGCCGATATTGCACCTGCAAGTGAATCTATGATCGAACAGATGATCAAACATTTCCGATCCTCAGATCGTGTCGTTGTAGCAGGTAACGGCCTTCCTTACAGTCCGGAGACATTTGCACAGCGCATCATCAACCGCTGGTATATGCTCTGGTTTCAAATCCGCAATAATTTCCGCCATGGCGATACCATCCATAACATGCATGGGAATGCTACTGCAATAAGTCGATCTATGGCAAAAGCAATAGTATATCCTCCCGAAATCGTAGCAGATGAAAACTTCATGTACTTAAGTGCAAAAAAAATGGGTTATACATTTATCTATGAAAAATCAGCGCTATTCTACTTGAGAACACCGGATAATTTTGGTGAATTCTTTATCCAGACTTTCCGTTTTCACACGGAGCGCGACGCTCTTGAAACATATTTCGGTAAGGATATCTGTAAGGAATATATCATTCCGACGCCCTACAAATTTGCACAGGTCATATTTACCACATTGCGTCACCCGGTATACACGATATTAGCTTTTGGTATGTTTGCTTATTTCAAATATTTTTATAGACGTCGTGACCCTCTGACTAAAAGAGGTATGTGGGAAGTTATTAAATCATCAAAAAAGCCTATTTATTTGCAGACTTTTCAGGAAATTCCTACCGATATGAAACCTACGGTAAGTGTTGGACTTTCAATACATAATGAAGAGCTTAATATTAAACGTCTACTCCAGCAGATAGTAGCACAGAATACAGATACATTCATTCTTGAGCATGTATATGTAAACAATGATGGTAGTAATGATGCTACGTTAGATGAAGTAGGAGTTGTCCAGAAGGATAATCCTGAAATCATACTTATGAATGACGGTGAACGAAAAGGTAAAGCTACGCGTCTTCAGGAAATGTACAGGAAGAATAAGAGTGACTATCTTGTCATTTTTGATGGCGATATAAAGCTGGGAAATGATTTCATACTCGAGGAACTCATAAAACCATTCACTAATCCCGAAGTTGTAATTGTAGGGACTAACAGTATTCCTGCGCCTGCAATGACTATGACCGAGAAACTGATCAACGTGTGGACTTCGGTATGGTATGAGGTTAGAAGCTATTATAAGGGTGGTAGCAACATTCATTCTCTTGCAGGCTGCGGTATGGCATTGCGTGGAGACTTTGCGCGATCAATATCATTTGTACCTGGCATTATCTCAGAAGCTCCTTATATTTATCTGACTGCTATGAAAAAGAACAAAAAATTTGTGCTTGCCGATCGTGCACTCGTATTTTTTGCATCGCCTGAAACAATGGACGATTTCATCAAGCAGCGAAGCCGTGCATCAAATGAACTTGATCTGTTTGTAAAAGAGTTCGGTGATATCGTGGAGCGGGAAAGTTATGTACCTCGTAGTATTAAAATTATGGGAGGTTTACGTGGACTCGCCAAATATAATGTATTATTTATATGTGCTTTAATGTTTCACCAGATTGCCATGATGAAAGTAAAAAAACGAAAGAGAACAGCCAGGAATGGTATCTGGGAACGGGTAACATCAACAAAACGTACATTAGCGGCTGCAGAAGTCACGTATCTGGCCCATAAACTGTATCATGTTGTACATATCATCGTGCATCATTCCAGAATGGGTTGATAGAGCATAGAAGCAACATAAATGCCTAACATTTCCTGTTTTTTTCTGATATAATAATATATCCTATAATCATTACACATCTATGAAAAAATTTTGGTTTATTAGCTTTTTGGTGGTCCTGGGTATTATTGTCTACGGCCTTACTCTCCGTGGCGTGCCTGGTAATCCGAAGGGCTCCGATGTAAAAAACGGGCTTGATCAGGCTACAAAACCATTTGAACTTTCTCCGGAAAGAGGTCGTTTTCTTCTTACGATGTCACTTGCAGAAAATGATTCATTCGCTTTGAATCAGGAACTAGCCGACGCTGCATATCCTGACGTAGGATGGCACAAAGGCAAGTATTATATCTTCTTCGCTCCTGGTATCTCATTATTCGCGCTTCCTCTGTATATCATTGGAAAACAGTATCAACTCTCACAGGTAGCATCGTATTCGATAATCGCCATATTTGCAGTTCTCAATATGATTTCGCTTTTCCTGATCGCCACAGATATTCTAAAGGTGAAAAAATGGGCAGCTACACTTTCTGCACTTATATTTGCGTTCGGTAGTACCTCATGGAGTTATGCAGTAACCATGTATCAGCATCATGCAACAACCTTTTTCCTACTTTCGGGCTTCTATGCCGTATGGCAATTCAGAAAGAAAACAAAGTGGTCCTGGATCTGGGGATTCTGGCCATGGGTTGCTCTTGCACTCGCCATTGCAGTAGACTATCCAAATGCATTTTTTATGCTTCCGGTCATGGTCTATTTCCTGCTCTCCGCAATTGATATCAAAGATGCAAAAGACAAAATTAAAGTTAATCTGCGCCTTTCAGCTGCATTTACCTCAGTATTCTTTATCGTTATCATGGGTGCTCATTTGTATTTAAATTATGTAAACTACGGGGGTATCACTAAAATCAGTAATAGTTTACCGAGTTACAAAGTCATTAAAGAAAATAACATAGCAAATACAGCATCTGCAGAAGCACAGTTAAAAAGAATAGAAAAGGATAAAACAGCAGCTTCATTTTTCCGCGAAACAAATATGCCGTTTAGTCCATATACTCTTACCATCGGACCAGACCGAGGCATTTTTCTGTACAGTCCGATCTTTATTTTAGCTATATTTGGCATATTTACGCTCTTTAAGGCGATGGATCTTGAGCGATCCGTACTTCTTTTCTCTGCCGGATCAATCTTTTTCCTCTATTCAAGCTGGGGTGATCCATGGGGCGGCTGGGCATTTGGACCTCGCTATATGATTCCTGCTATGGCAGTATTATCACTCTTTGCAGCACTCTGGATATCTGAAAAGAAATATTCATTGCTGCGCCGTGTAACTGCACTTTGGCTCTTTGCATACTCATGTTTCGTCGCACTTCTAGGTGCTCTGACAACAAATGCTGTACCTCCAAAAGTAGAAGCAGACTTTCTGAAAACTAAATATAACTTCCTATTGAATATGGAGTTTTTGAAAGACGATCGTAGTAGCAGTTACATTTACAATACCTTTTTCAAAGCAACAACCAATTTGACCATATACTTTTTTGTCATCTTTGTTGCTATTCTCGTCATCTTTTACATCATCGCATTTATAGTTCCGATGTTTGAAAAAAACAATGAATCTCAGCTTATCAATAAATAAAAAGTGGTTCCGTACCCTAGCTCGTAGAATTGCAGGAATACATCCTGTATATCTCCTTGCGGGTATTGCTACTGTGCTTGCTGTTTCTGCAACAGCCTACTCCTTTAAGCATGACCTGATCATTGCTTACGGTGACGCTGAATCACATTTGGATATCGCAAAACGTATTGTAAACAGTATTACACCCGGATTTGCTCAGATGGGAGGCATCTGGCTCCCTGTTCCTCATTTGCTCATGTTGCCATTCATATGGTCTGATTTCATGTGGCGCACAGGCCTTGCAGGTTCTATGGTTTCCGGTATCTGCTATCTGATAAGTACAATCTATATTTACAAGACATCGATGGTTTTGACTAAGAATAAACTCGCATCATTTGCTGCAGCTCTGGTGTTTGCAACAAATCCTAATATTCTGTATATGCAGTCAACTCCCATGACCGAGCTTACCCTTATCGCATTCTTTAACCTGTCGACGTATTACTTTCTGCTGTATATCAAAGATCAGCGCAACACGCTGGCACTAATGCTCGCAAGTATGTATGCTTTCATCGCATCACTTTCCCGTTACGATGGATGGTTCCTTGTTGCATTTGAAGGTCTTATTGTTATCGCATCTCATTTCTCAATTCCTGATGTCATAAAAACACTCAAAGAACATAGATACATGAGACTATGGAATAAATTCCAGCAGGCACAAGGTCGTGCTATTTTCTATGGTACCGTCGCCTGTTTTGGTATCTTACTCTGGATGATCTGGGATTACCTGATTCTGGGTGATCCATTTTACTTCACAAACTCACAGTTCTCGGCAAAAACTCAACAGCAGAATTGGTTAGCTCGGGGTGAACTCCCAGCTTCGCACAATGTAGGGATAGCACTGCTCTATTATCTGATGACAAGTCTGAGTAATGCAGGTGTTCTTATCTTCTTCGTAGGAGTTGTCGGATTTATCGTATATATTCTGGATAAAGAACAGCGAAATAAACTCTTTATCGCAACAATGCTGTTAATCCCGTTCATATTTAACGTATTTACGCTCTATGCAGGACAGTCAGTCATCTTTATTCCTCACGTAACACCAGTATCATTTGAATGGAGATTGTTTAACGTACGCTATGGTGTCATGATGATTCCATCTATCGCAATTTTCATCGGATTCCTGTTTGCTAAAAGACAATACATCGGTCGCATACTTATCGCAGGGTTTATTCTTGCACAGTTTGGACTGTTTGCTATCGGCTATTCAAGTGTCATCTCACTCGCAGACGGTACAGTAGGTCTTTCATCAGCTAAACGTCCAGACGCAGAACGCTGGATTATCAAGAACTATGACCACGGCCTCGTACTTATCGACGATTACGCCCGTACGCTGAGTATCGTTCGTTCAGGTATTCCTATGCAGGATATTATCTATGTAGGTAACAAACCATACTGGGATGAATCACTCTACGCACCTGAAAAGTATGCACGCTGGATCATCACACAACAGAATGACTCGGTGTGGAACCATGTCATCGCAGATACTGCAACCAATGCACGACTCTATAAATATTTCGAAAAAGCATATACCTCTCCAGAAATACTTATCTTCCGCAGAAAAGACAGCGTGAAGGTTAACAGCAAGTAATCTTACTTCAAAAATAATTATGCAGCTCGATACCGTATTTTGCGCAAAGAAGTGGGTCCCCTACGCGCCTAAGGTAG
>CAYXCP010000039.1:0-8600 GCA_964463455.1 uncultured Gammaproteobacteria bacterium | reverse complement strand
ATCATCATTAAACAAATAACCGGTAACTCCTTCCTTGATGATCTCTTTAGGCCCTCCACCGTTATAACAGAATGTAATACAGCCCGATGCCATCGCCTCAAGTGGAGTTATTCCTAAGTGTTCTACTTTCTCAGGGTGCATATGATCATTCAGTCCATACCCGGTAAAATGCCAGTAGATAGAAGCTTTTTTGTATAAGTTAAGGAGATCTGTATAAGCAATATTCGGATAAAAAACGATAGAATCAAATCCTTCTGCACGTGACTTCAGCTCACTGAAATACTGTTTGTCTTCACCTTTCACTCCACCCGCAAGAACCAGTTTATATTTTTTATACTCAGGATTCTGTTTAACTAATTTCTTGTACGTTTCGATGACAACGTCCTGTCTCTTCGCGTGTAAATGAGGGAAAAAACGACCGACAGATAATATAATCGGATCCTTTTTTACCCGAGTTATATTCATTGAAATAAAATCATCGCTGATGTATGGATATATTATTTCCGGATTGATGCCCCAGTCTTTTAATCGGGTAGCGGTGAATGATGAATTTGCAATGTACGTATAATTTCTTAATTTTATCTTATTGAGTATACCCATCTGATAGAGATGTTTATCGGGTACCATGCAGAATATAAAGTTATGTTTCGCAGAGGAAAAGAAATAACTTCCATCTGTCACATAAATAAAAATATCGACATCTTTGAGTGCGGCCATTTTGTCATTATGTGATGTGTGTTCTCTGAATATATTTGTTTCAAAATGAGGTTTCTTATGGAAACGAAGACTTAGTTTCTCTTCGATCTGATCAGTAAGGTCGTCATTCCAGTAGATTGAGATATCGTAGTTTTGTTGCTCGAGAACCTGCATAATGGCAAGCACATGACGTTCGCCACCGCCCATTGTATCGAGATAAGGATCACACAGAGCTGCTTTTTTTCTTTTCATACAAGTAAAGATAGGTGATGGTTTTTGAATAGGCCTGGTATACCGATTCTATTATACCAATCCTACCATCTTTATAACCCTGTTGTTTAATCAATCTTCGATATAATTCTCCTGCAAATTTTCTGAAAAACGTAATCGTATTAACCGGTCTATTTGCTTTAAATAAGAGATCAGATTCAATGCTCTCAAATGTAATAGTTTTATTCACGACATCGGTATAGTCATTTTTAGAATAGTGAAGGAGTGCATTCTTCAGATATCCCATTTCTCCCGTGATTTCAGGAGTACTATGAATCCGTTCTGGCCAGTTTTTAAAGTCTGCGAGTTTGATAAGTCGTATCTGATGATTCGGCCACCAGCCGCCGTGTTGAAGCCATATTTTTCTCGCAAACATCTCTTTGCGTGGTACCTTGTAGTGAGAAAGCGTGTTGCTTTTGATCTGCTTCTTTATTTCATCGGCAAGTTCCGGAGTTATGCGTTCATCTGCGTCCAAAATAAAAGCCCATGATGTTGTAGCCTGTTTCAAGGCAAAGTTACGGGCTGGCTCGACATAATGCTGAAAGGGGAAGAGTTTAATAGGTACCTTTTCCGTATGTGCTATGTCGGCTGTTTTGTCGGTACTATGCATGTCTATGACTATTATTGAATCAGAAAGAAGGCGCGCACTTGAAATGCATTCGGCAAGATTTTTTTCCTCGTTATGGGTATTGATTAAGACTGTTACAGATTGAAAATCGCCCATGTTTAAACTACAATGTCGTTAACAGATATGGCCAAAGTACTCGGTCACTTCAGAAAATTCGGATTCCTTTATACCTTGATCATCCTTTTTGGATATATCTTCTTTTATCATGTTCATTATAGCACACTGAGCAGTTGGGACGAAGCATGGTACGGGTCTATCGCGCGTGAAATGGTGCGCACCGGAGACTACTTTCATATGATCTGGAATGGTCGACCTTATTATGATCATCCTCCTCTTGGATTCTGGTTTATGGCGCTATCATATCGTCTTTTCGGTATAAGCGAACTGACTACGCGTTTACCTTCGTTAGTATTCGGCATGCTGGCTATCATCACCATGTATCTGACAGGTATTGAACTGTTTAAACGGAAATCGATTGGCTTTGTTGCAGCGCTCATCCTTGGAACATCAGTATGGTATACCATTCGTGTTCGCTCCGGTAATCTCGATTCGATATTTGTCTTTTTTTATATTCTGACTATTTATTTTTCTGCAAAATCATCAAAACATGTGCAATGGTTTCCTTCTGCCATGGCAGCGTTTGCTGGTCTGGTACTTTCCAAAACATTAGTTGGTTTTTCTGCTGCGGTTCTCATCTTATTTCTTAACTATCATCATCTCTTTAAACTGCGTAGAACAGTCTGGTGGCTTGTGGGAGGTATTGGCGTATTTGGTGCGATATTTCTGCCCTGGTATATATCCAGTTATTATGCATATCCCGATTTTATTCAGCATCATTTTTTGCAGATTGGAACACGCGATAAAACGTTCATGTCTTATTTCCAGCTACATGCGGCTCAGCCACTATATTACATTCATATGGGTATGCGCAAATGGTACTATTTCTGGTATGCAGGACTCGCATATATGCTTATTTCCTTCGCATTCCTGAGAAAACAGGTTGCGTTATTATTGATCTGGAACGCTGTCGTCCTATATCCGTTTCTCACTGCGACACAGACAGAGCTCTGGCATCTCATACCGGTCTATATTCCGATATCACTTATTATTGCCGTCAGTTTTTATGAACTGAGTCAGTTTATACGCCAGTGCATGAATGTATTTGTTCCGTCACTTCACAGGGTTCTCCGGGGAAGACTGTCTGCTAAGTCTACAGTCATTCTGTACATCATCATGTTCCTTGTTATTGCAGTAATGCAGTACAGAATTTTCAGACCTGAAGTGTATCAGGAGTCACGCTATACGCCTGATGATGTGGACATCGCTCAAAAAGTAAGTAAATATCCTGAGAAAATATATCTTGATGATGACTATACGCCACTTGCTGTCTATTACTCAGGGCGCAATATGCTCAGCATTGGTGATCAACCCTCTACCTTAGGATCAGATAAACCAAAGAGTCTGGTTTCATTATTTCAGACAAATGATACAAACTTTGTGGTTATCACTAGAAGCTGGGCCGTACAAAATCTCATATCAGAACATATTCCTTACAAACTCAGAGAAAAGAACAACTCATTTTCGATCGTCAGTAGACCATAACTATGATTATTCTGTATAGTCTCGTACTCGCCATATTCGGCATATATTCCTATGCATTGATGGATCCAAACATCACTTTTTTTCAAAGTAACGTGTGGGCACGTTTCAGAGATTGGATTATTATGTTTGGCTATTATCATCGTGATAATTCGACATATGTGTACGTAGGCACTATCATTATGCTTTTTTTATTCCAGTATCTCATCCTTACCAGACTGAAAAAGAATCAGTTTATTCCACTTCTCATTGTCGTATCAGTTCTCGGAGTACTTTCGTACCCATTCCTGTCGCACGACTTATTCAATTATTTATTTGATGCAAAGATACTGACTTTCTACCATCAGAATCCGTATCTGCATAAAGCTCTGGATTTTCCTCATGATCCGTGGATCAGATTTATGCACTGGACACATAGAACATATCCGTATGGTCCGTCATTTTTACCTCTCAGTGCTATTCCTTTGTTTTTATCATTCGGGAAATTTCTCCCTGCATTTCTTCTGTATAAATGCATGAACACGGGTATATTTATTATTTCTGCGTTAGCATTGCATAAACTTCATAAAAAAGCCGCATTGTTTTACATCACATCACCACTCTTGATTGTCGAGGGTCTGATGAATGCACATAATGATATGCTTGGATTGTCACTAGCCATTATCGGCATCTATCTACTCATGCATAGCACACAAACGAAAGGAAGAATAGTGTTGTTATTATCTGGGCTTATCAAATATATAACACTACCAACACTCTTTATCTCACCGGTTAATTATCGACTGAATAAAGTGCTTTTTATAATGGTCTGTGGGCTTCTAGGATACCTGTGTTGGACTTCAGAGATACAAGGTTGGTATTTCCTCAGTCTCCTTATTTTTCTGCCGTTCTTTTACGAAAGTCTTATTCGCATATCATTTTTTACAGCAGGATTGCTATTTGCCTATATACCTTATATTCGATTTGGAGGATGGGATAAGCAGTTCGAGGTTGCCATGAAACATCAGATTATTCTTGTGTTTTTTGTGATCAATGCATGCTACCTTATCTACTACGCATTCTCACTTCGTAGGCATACTCAGGATCAGTGATTTGATCGGCTTCAGTATGTGATATGAAAGCAACCCATTTCTTCCTGTAGGCTTATATAAAAGTTCGTATGCATTTGGATTCAACTGACAGTTGTGACTATCAACAACAATGGCATTGTCAGGAAGTGAATTATTGTCAAGCTTCATAGATGGACAATCATAGTCCATGAACTTCACATTATTCAGTTGATCTGTTCGTATGTCGAGTGCAAACGCAATTGCATACTTGGGGTTAAAATCATTGCGATAGAACAAGTAATAGAGTGGCATGGTTTTCTGAACAGGCATATAAATTGTCTGATCATCGGTCGTATTCTTAGTCAGATATTCTATGACTTCTTTCTGTGCATCATTTCTATACAATCCGTTAAAGAAGTCTGCATGCTGTGCATACTGATGCCAGAAGTAGGTGAATTCGATCATTATCAAAAAGATAAAAACTACAGTGAGGGGAATTTTTTTATACTTTATTTCAGTTGTCCTGTACAATCCATATCCAAAAATAATTGCAAGTATTGAGCTCATCATGACGGCACGATGCACATTCGGTGTGTCGAGTACGGTCATAGCAGAGGGAAGTACTGAGATTAAAAGCAAATACAGAATATATACGATTACATATCCTTTTTTTCGTTCTTTGACCTGTGTAGTAAATGGAATAAAGAGAGCAATGAGCAGTCCTATAAATGATATGTAATAAAGTCCCTGTTGCGGTACGCGATACGCATAGGACATCCCACCTTCAATAAATAAAAATTGAGGTGAGAAGTAAGAAAGATATTGTCCCAGGAATTCGCGTCCATATCCTACAATTTTATTATGAAATATGCGTGCGGTTACTGTGTGTGCGGTACCTTCGTCATAGATAAGCTCCTGTATCTTGATTGAAACGCCAGATAGTCCACCAAAGATAGATGTCTGCTCAAAACGACCTTTGCCCCATGGTGTTGAACTGATGTATAGGGTGAGTGCAAATGCGGCGATGATGAAAACCGACATAATAGCAATATTCTTTTTACTGGATCTGATTTGTGGAAAGAGAAGAGGTATGGGCAAAAGAGCAAGTGGTGTGATAATGCGATATGGATGATAAATAAAGAAGGTCAGGAAAAACACGGGAACGGACCCGATAATCAAATAGCGATTATTTTTCTTGAGTCCTGCAACCAGCATCATTATCGCAGTTAACAGAATGGCACTTCCCATAACTCCTTCTGCAGATGCACGTGACATCACGATGTGCCACGGGGTGATAGCCAGAACAAACGCCGAAAGGAGTCCCACTTTTTTATTATTAAATGCTTCTTTGGCAAGATAATACACGGGATAGATACTAAGCGCTCCCAGGATCGCAGAAGGGAATCGGACTGCAAACGCATTTACACCAAAGATAAACGTAGCAAGGCCTTTCAAATACATCGGGAGAATAATATAAAAGTCACCGAATTTGTTGAAGTAAAGGAGAGGCCAGGGGTTGTTATATAAATCTCTTCCGTTGAGTAGAATAAAGCGACCGACATAGCCCGTAAGGATTTCATCTTCGTGCATGCTGGATGGGAGTGTGCCAAGATGATACAGGCGCAGGAATGCTGCGAGGATAAAAAGACCGAGCATGAGTAAGGGGACTGTGTATTTAGATGAGCGTATGTTCATATGTATTATTATCTACAAAATAATTATACAGCTCGATACCGTATTTTTTATGGATGACAGTGGGAGCCCTCCCTTTGATCTAAGGTTATCGCAAAAAAAGGGAATCCCAAGCATCCAAAAAATAGGTATCTTCGCTGATAATTATTATCTATTAATCTAACTTAATTTCAGTAATATCTAGCCACATCTTATCTTTAACTATCTGTCTGACGTCGTCGCGTGCGTAGTCGTAGAAGCCGTTTGTCTTTTTCATTTCATCGAGTGGTTTGATGAATCCGATGAGTACGTTGCGCTGCGACTGGCACATAAACTGCGAGGATGTTTTTACATAACAGTTATATGTTGTGGAAGGTATTTTCATGAAAGCTGAAACGGTTGCCGTCGTTACGAGACTTTCAATACTCGTAATGCGAGGAGAATAATATATCTGATATGGGAAGATATCACTATCCGGATATATACGGACATTCATTTCTTTAAGAACGCTATCAACCTCATGGCGATCTACACCGGTTTTGCGAAACACAAATGATCCGGGGCTATAGAATTCGCGAAACTCCCAGAATTTTTTTCCATCTATATTATTATTCTTCTCTACGGTAGATGCAAAGTTCGTATATCGTGAGCTGCGTTGAGCAGCAAGTAACTGCATGGTTACTTTAGGATGAAGAAGGATGAATCCTAAGGTAAGTATGATAAACAGACCGGCTAAAAATGATGTTTCTTTTATTTTGACCATGTTTCTCTTATAATGGGAACAATTATGAAACGCAACGCGCTCTATCTTTTACTGATCATTATTATATCAGTAATCTTTTCTATTGACCTATTTCTGTACAGAGGTCAGCCTGCAAGCTTTGATGAAGCTACTCATATCACCAATATTGCCGTATTCTATACAGCGCTTTCACAAGGGCAGCTTCCTGTTACCTGGGCAGATGGCTTTGCGAACTATGGTATGCCGATCCCGCTTATCGCACAGCAGATACCTTCGTATGCAGGAGCAGTTCTTACGTTCCTCACTCATAATCCGGTGACATCGTACAATCTGGTCGTTCTTATCTCTGCTATTCTTTCATCGCTTCTCTTATTTCAGTTTCTGAAATTACATCTGGATAATGAACAGGCATTTCTGGGAACATTTCTTTTCTCTGTTGCACCATATCGGATCATCAATATTTACATTCGTGGTGCCCTTCCTGAATTTGTTTCAAATATCTTTTTGCCACTCCTTTTGATGGGAATCTATTATCTCATCGTCAGGAAATCACCAAGAGGATTTCTGCTTACTACTCTGTCGATTGCCGGTTTAGCGCTGACTCATCCGTTCATGCTTATTGTCTATTCGTTTATCTATGTGCCGTACGCAATCTTTTTATCACATAAAGAAGGATTCTCAGTGAAACGAATTGCTATTGTAGCAGGTGTTGCAATCCTTGGCATTGGGCTTTCAGCATATTACATTCTACCGCTCTTCGGCGAGATTAAATATTTCTATTATGGTTTATCAAAAACACACCTGGTAGCAAATCAATATCTGCATCTCGAAAATTATCTGAATCCTAACTGGTATTACTATTACAATAACGACACATTTCCACGCGGGCATTTCTTAAAGGTAGATCTGCCGGAAACGCTCATCATTCTTGGCGGTATTGTTTATCTCGTCTATCTCAACGTTAAAAAGAAACAGGAATCACAGGATATTCTGCTGCGAACAATGGTAGTGGCATCATTATTTCTTGTATTCTTTACGTTCCCCGTTGCAGATCCACTCTATAAATCGATCAAGATGCTCGGTAATATCCAGCATCCGTGGCGCATGCTTTCGGGTATCATGTATCTTGCACCTATCATGCTTGCGGTGCTTATGAAAGGGAAGTCGAGAATGATTATTCTTGCGGTTGTTCTCTTTTTTGTGATTATCAGATTTCCTCAACTGTATGGAAAGAATTATTATCAACTTCCGCAGTCAGAGTACTATCACACGCTTGAGAATCTCCATGGCACTATCCTGAATACGATCTGGACCAGTAATACGCTCGATTATCCTGTGAAAGATCACAAAGGTGATATCTTCCGCGGAGAGGGAAAGATAACCTCTGCAAAGGTACAAAATGGCAGAAGGCTCTACCATGTATCGGCACAATCTGATCTGCAAATGGTTGATTATACGTTTTACTTCCCGGGCTGGCATGTGTACGTTGACGGCGTTAAAACAGATATTCAGTTCCAGGACCCTGCATACCGCGGTGTCATAACATATGCAGTCCCAAAAGGCGAGCATGATGTACGAGTAGTGTTTGAGGATACGAAGATACGAGTGGTGGGGAAGATAGTTTCAGTACTCTCAATACTCACCGTGGCAACTTTATTTATTCTTCTTAACAAGAAAAAAAGATTACTGTCCTAACACCGCATTCTTTATCAAATGAATTTTTGTGCGGAGAGGTGCGTATTTCATGCCAAATTTGAGTCTATTTATTTTCTGATATTTTGTGTGGATGTTCGAGCCTGCACCTTCAGTAGATTGCGCGTTTTTGTGCCAGATCACAATATGAGGCTCGTAGTAAATATCGATATCTTTCCTGAGCGCACGGACTGAAAAGTCTGCATCTTCGTAATACAGAAAATAGGAGATGTCCCATGGTCCCACTACATCA